>JBKJPM010000279.1:0-12108 GCA_046595175.1 Gemmatimonadaceae bacterium | reverse complement strand
CAAATGACAACGTTGCACCCTTCGGCTGCAAGCTCGTCTGCAACTGCGCGTCCCAGGCCTTTGCTAGCCGCCGAGACGAGCGCAACCTTACCAGCGATTCCAAGATCCAATGCTATTTCCGGAGATAGCTGTCTGTTTTATCCAGCCAGTCCTGGCGAGGCGGGCTGAACACATCGACATCCAGTGTGTCTTCCAGCGCTTCGGCTTTATGAACCACGTTCGATGGTATCGTCAGAACTTCGCCAGCGGCGACGTCGATAGTCATTTTTTCATCTTCACCGATCCAAAACCGCAGCTTGCCGTCGAGGATATAGGTGATCTGTTCATTGTCATGCTGATGGGTGGGGACAATGCACCCCTTCTTCAGGTAAACGTGGGCCAGCATGATGCGCTCGCCGGAAATAAGCCGCCTATCGAGGAGCGGGCTCACCTTTTTCAGGGGCATGGTATTCCATGTGTAGTGCGTGACTTTGTCGCTCATTGAACTTTTTCCAGGGGTTGGTGAAGACTGCTGGTGAGTCTCTCGCGAATTGGAGGCCAGTCTTCCGCAAGAATGCTGAAGTAGACCGTGTCCCGGATCCTTCCCGCATCTGTGATCATGTGATTGCGGAAAGTTCCCTCTTCGGTACAGCCGAGGCGCAGCATGGCATTTCGTGATTTCATGTTAAGAGCATCGGTCTTGAGCTCGACACGGATGCAACCCAGCACCTCGAACGCATGAGTGAGCATGAGTAGTTTGGCTGCGGAGTTCACATGGGAGCGCTGGGCCGACGGTGTAATCCATGTCCATCCAATTTCCACTCTTCGATTGCGCGAATCGATACTTCCGAAGCGCGAGCTGCCAACCACGCGGTTTGTAATCTTGTCGAATGTGACGAAGGGGACAGCAGTTCCATGGTCGCGGGACCGAACCGCTTCCTCGATGTACTCGCGAAGTGCGAATTCGGTCGTGCAGATCGCGTTTGTCCAACGCCACAACTCTTCATGCAGTCCAATCTCGTTCAGTGCCAGAAGATGATTGAGCGTTAGCGGCTCCATCCTTATCTTGTCGTTTTCCAGAACTACGAGAGGATCAACCGGCCTGGTAAATCCCAAAGTCGTGAATGTCGTCACGCAGGCTTGGTTCCCGTGAGCGTTGGATGCTTGAGGTGAAAGTTCGTTGCTTTTTGATATGCCGAGGCGACCGCAACGAGACTGGCTTCCTGATAAAGACCGGCAAGAAATGTGAGTGATACCGGCGTTCCGTCCTCGCGAAAGCCATTTGGCAGAATGAGTGCGGGCTGGCCAGTCAGGTTCGTTGCAACGAGCTGCGCAAGATTGGCGGCGTTGGTAGGACTAACGATTACGTCCACTGTCTTGAAGAGCTCGTCCCATTTTGCGATTGCGATTGTGCGAACGCGATTTGCATTGATGTAGTCCACAGCCGGAATGAAGCGGGCAGTGCGGAAGGTATTGGCCCAATCGAATTTGGCCTGTTGTACCAGCTCCTTATCCCTGTCAGTTCTAGTCAGCTCATCGAATGCGGCTGCGGCTTCTGCGGTGAGAATAATTCGCATCGGATCATACGGGACATCGGGTACTTCGACTGGAATGAGTTTCGCGCCCATTTTCCGCAAGACGGCGAGAGCTGCGTCGTCGAAGGCCTTGGTCCCGTGAAGGGTGCGTTTCTCATCTTTCGGATCTGTGACTGGGAGATCGAACGCCGATTTGAAGTATCCGATTCTCAATTTCCGGATATCAATACTTGCGTCCCAGTGGAAGGGCTCGCTCGCGACCGTGGGGTCGAGTCCGTCCGGCCCATAGATAGCATCAAGGACGATCGCGCAATCTTCGGCGCTCCTGCATAGAGGGCCGAGCTTGTCCATTGTCCACGAGAGCGCCATTGCGCCGGTACGTGGTACGCGTCCGAATGTCGGCCGCAGGCCCGAAACGCCAACGCGCGTAGAAGGAGAGGAGATCGATCCCAGCGTTTCACTCCCAATTGCGAAACCGACAAGACCAGCCGCTGTTGTTGCCGCTGGTCCCGCGGACGACCCACTCGATCCCTGATCCAGCTTCCATGGATTCCGGGTCATTCCCCCAAACCAGACATCGCCTTGAGCGAGCTCGCCGAGAGTGAGCTTGGCGACGAGAACGGCACCAGCTGCGTCGAGCCGCTGCACAACAGTCGCGTCTTCATTGATGGTCTGATTGCGATATGGACCAGCGCCCCAGGTGGTCTTGTAGCCTTTTACGGAGAGCAGATCCTTCGCACCCCACGGTATTCCGTGCAGTGGGCCGCGATATTTTCCGTGCGCGATTTCGGCGTCCAGGATTCCGGCCTGCGCGAGAGCGCGATCCTCGGTGAGCGAGATAACGGCAAGAAGCTGCGGATCGTATTTCTTCAGGCGAGCGAGGTACATTTTCGTGAGTTCTGTCGGCGTGATGATTCTGCGGCGAATCATTTCCGAGAGAACAGTCACCGGCTCGAACGCAAGGTCGTCCAGATTTGCAGGTCGGTTCGGGACCGTTACGCGCGAGCGCGTCATCTTTCCGCGAAGCGATGCGACAGTATTCGCTTTGGCGGGCCGGGGATTGAAGATGATCGCCGGGACGACCGAATTGTTGAGAGGGATCTTATGGAGAGCCTCGAGCCGCGCTTCCTGCAACTTCAGTCCATCCAGCATCATGTCGCGTTCCGCATCGTCGAACTTCAGTCCGGCGATTTCCTCAGCGCACGCGATTGCCGCGGAATTTATTTCTTCCCCATTTGCCGCCTTGGCCCAGAGAACTCCCGGGAGGAGCGTTGAGCCGAGGCCGATGCTGGCGAAGTACCCCATGAACGAGCGACGATCATATCCGTTTGTAGTACTCACTGAACTCTCCTTGTCTTGCTCAGACAATTACTCGCGTGTGGTTATTGAAATGGATGGGAAAGGTCGGAAAAAACGGACCGGGACGGAGCCTGTTTGTTGTCAACGACATTAACAGCTCAGTTTCGGTCTGTCCGTTCCGACCTTTCCCGCCATTTCAAAAGGCATCAGTTTCCAGTGGCCATTCGAAGCGTGGTATTCGGTCGATCTGTTACTGAACGCAGGGTGTATCGGGAGATGGTTTCGGTTTGTCGCGAACCAGGCGATGATCAAGGTTGGCGATCGTCTCGGTCACGTCCTGAGTCAGCAGCACGACCCGCGTGAACTGCGGGTAGTCGATGTACTGTGGTTCGTCAGTCAACTGGTGGTAGTCCACATGGTTTCCACCGCTGAAGAAAGTCACGGGAATTCCCATGCGGGCGTAATTCCAGTGGTCGCTCCGGCAGTAGTAGCGCTCCGGATGCCCCGGCGCATCAAACGCGTAATCGAATTCGAGCTTGTGAGTTTCCTTCGCGTTGACGCCGTCGACGATATCACCCATCTCCCTTGAAATACGGCGGCTGCCCAGCAGCGAAACGTACTTGTCCGTTTTGCCCCTTTCACTGCCGGCACCGCGGCCGATCATGTCAACGTTGATCGTGCCTGAAATAGAATCCAGTGGCACGGTTGGATGATCAGTGAACCAGCGTGATCCCAGCAGACCCGACTCTTCCCCGGTGTGCCAGACAAACAGGAGCGAGCGTCTTGGCTTGTTCGGCGATTTTGCAAAGTATTCGGCAACCTCGAGCAGTCCCACCGAACCGGAGCCATCATCGTCGGCGCCATTGTATACGGAATCACGGCGGGGCGGGCGAATTCTCCGCAGACTGTCTACGTTCACCTTGATTCCCGCCGTGTCAGCTGCAACCGAACTTCTTCCAGGAATGCTGGGGACGAGACCAGTTCGGTCCAGTACGCGATTTTCCAGAGCTCGGTTGTAAGCGCGGAGAGAATCATGATCGAGCGGGCCCGCAGCCCGAAGGCCTAGATGGTCGTTGTGCGCGCCCAGCGAGACATACTGCCCGCGCAACACAGGATCGGAACCCGGGATGATTGCTACTACGTTTCGCGAAGGAAGAGGTAGCTCTCTGAACGAGAGCGAGCCGGTGACAATTTTGCCCACTGTGCCGCGAGCAACGCTTTCAAGCGGAGCCCCAAACAGCATAGCGGCAGTCGCGCTTGAAATAATAAATGGAGCGGCCGCCGTGATGGAATCCTGAGCCGGACGGATCATCGTGTCCCGTCTGCCACCCCGACGCAAAAAGGCAAAGGCCTGGTCCTCGACATACAGAACCGCTGCGGCCTGACGGAGGGTGGGAACAACCTGCTGCGCGAATCCGCGGACCACGAGAATTTTCCCTCGAGCCTCTTCCGGACTGATCAGATTATTTCCGTCAGGAAGCGTTCCTGCGTAAATCACGGGAAGCCCGCTGAAGGACCGAATCCGCGCTCGCGGGTCCATGGCAACAAAATCAGTGTTTGCAACCAGGGAGTCATTGCCGGCACGAAGGCTTACAACCGGGACTCGACGCACGAGATCCACGTCCTGAAAGTAAGTTCCGTTGTCACCTGCGGGGATGAGCCCAAGCCGCCGAACTTCGCGCTCTATGTAAGCGGTCCCCCTGAGATTGCCGACATCGCCGTTCTTGCGGCCCAGCATGGAGTCATCGGCAAAGATGTACAGCCGAGTCATCAGGTCTCCGGCAGTAATAGCCGGAACAGTTGCCGGACCGCTGTACTTAAGCGGCAGCTGCCCTGTCACCCGAACAATCGTTGGATCCAACGGGGTGCAGCCAACCACAAGCGCTGCGATGACTCCCATTTTGCCAACACGAACCATTATTGATCTCACTTTCTCTCCCTTGGAATTACGAACCCGACTTACTAAACGCATCGACCCCGTCGAACTGTTGAAGCTTCTCGATGTGCATCCATTTTCCCACATTCCTGACGCGATTGAGAATCTCAAGGATATCGTCGTCCGAAAGCTCCTTGCTCGACTCCCACGGAACGAATCGGCAACGAAAATGATCTACCAGGCTCACCTTGAGATCGGTTGCGGGATAAACAACAGTCCCACGATTCGAAATCATTTGCAAACGCACATTGGAACCATTCAGTGCAGCCTCAAGTTTTTCGGCAAGTTCGCCGGGCAGCTTATCGGTTTCCATGTAAACATCTACGCCTACGACCTGGCGGGACTGCGTCGGTAGAGTATGCACCGCTGGCGAGCGTGGTGTAAGCTTGATAGCCTGGTATGGACGGGCGGGAGCCGTGCTGGACGTTCGTCCCAGATTCGCGATTACCGCATCGGCGAATTCCGACGTACTCGCTGGTTTGGCATCACCGGCCATATCGCCACTGCGAATGCCACTTTCGAGCGTCACGAGTATCGCTTGCTCAACTTCATTCGCGGCCTTTCCTTCTCCAATATGGCGGAGCATCATCGCAGCGCTGAAAATCAGCGCAGTTGGATTTGCGATGTTCTTGCCGGCAATGTCCGGCGCGGATCCATGCACAGCTTCGAAGATGGAGACATCATGACCGATATTTGCGGAAGGCGCGAATCCTAGCCCGCCGGTAAGACCGGAGGTTAGGTCACTCAGAATGTCGCCATTCATGTTCGTAGTGACAATCACATCGAACTGCTCCGGACGCATCGCAAGCTGATGAGCGCAATTATCGATTAGAATGTGCTTCGAAGTGATTTGCGGATACTCCCTGGAAATTTCCTCGAAAGTGTGCTGCAGGAGCCCCTCGCTCAGCTTCATGATGTTTGCTTTCGTGGCGCAGTGTACGCGCTTGCGTCCCGCGGTGATCGCATACTCGAACGCAAGCTGCACGATCTTTTCGCAGCCGCTTCGCGAAATCAGCTTCAGCGACTCCGCAACTCCGGGGGTCTGCATGTACTCAATTCCCGTGTACAGATCCTCGACGTTCTCGCGAACGATCACGATGTCGAGCTTGCGTCCGCTGAATGGCGTCTTTACGCCGGGGAGCTCACGAACTGGTCGGAGATTTCCAAAGGTTTCGAAGAGCGTGCGCAGCATAACGTTTGCGCTTTTGTTTCCGTAACCGATGGGAGTCTCGAGGGGCCCCTTGAGCACTACCCTGGTTCTCTCGATCGATTCGATCGTTTCTTTGGGAACGCCGGACGCGATTCCCTTCTTGAATACTTCTGCTCCTGCTTCGTGCTCTTCTACGTCGAGCTTTACGCCAATGGCGGAAATTACGCGCAGGGCGGCGGCTACGACTTCCGGGCCAATGCCGTCCCCTGGGATGACAGTTAAAGGTGTTCTAGTAGACATATTCGCAAGTTAATTGGGCGGTGATGCTCGTAACACGGACAAGAAGAGGCGAAATCGTTGCCGGGCCCGACGCCTTGGGTTAGAATCCGATACCATATGGAATTGCCGTTCCGGGATGTCGCCGGTTCAGCGATTTTCGCGCGCGTAGCTCAGCTGGATAGAGCGTCGGCCTCCGGAGCCGAAGGTCGTGGGTTCGAATCCCGCCGCGCGCATGTACGATCTTGTTCTATGTACTCTATCGTACCACCTGGTTGGTAGGGGAGATTGCTCGGAATGGCCCGCGAAACGAAATGGAAGGATTTAAAGGTTGGAATACTCTCGGCGGCCGGTCTCGCGGCGCTCATTCTTTCCATTTTTCTCTTTGCGCGCGTTGGCGCCATCCGGGGTGAGAAAAATAAACTTCACGTCCTGACGGGCGACGCGACCGGAGTTCTCAAGGGGACGGAGGTCTGGCTCTCCGGGCGAAAGATTGGTCTTGTAACCGATGTTGCGTATCTGGCCACCTCGGCTCCCGTTGCTGACCGACTGGTCGTGAACATGGAAATACGCGCGCATGACTTTCCCCTGATTCGGCGCAACTCCAAGGCGGAGATTCGGCCGGGCGGAAATCTCATCGGGTCGCCTGTGGTAATGATCTCGAGTGGGACTGCAACCTCGCCGCCGGTCCAGGATGGAGATACGCTCAACGCGGTTGAAAGCGTGATGATCGAAGGGATGATGACGAGCGTGCACAAAGTTGAAGCAGAGGTGTCGGCGCTTGGCAAAGATCTCACTACAGCGATTGCGAAGGCTAAGTCGCCTCATGGAACAACGGGCGCGTTCCTGCAGAACGGTATGCCTTCCCTTTCCACCACGTCAACGCAGTTCTCTCGCCTCAATGCAAAGATGACGAACGGCAAGGGAACCGTTGGCCTGGCCATGCGCAACGGGCTTTTCGCAAAAGCTTCCGGCGTCATGTCATCGCTTGATTCGCTGCGAACCATGCTGGCGACAGGTAGCGGAAATGTCGGACGATTCCGGCGCGACTCGACGCTCGTTCCATCTGTCAAAGGCTTGCTCGCTCAAGTTGACAGCCTTCGAGCGCTGGCCTCCAACCCAGTTGGAAATATTGGCCGTGCGCGCAGCGACAGTACCCTTGCAACGGAGCTTGCTCGCGCCCGGCGCGAGCTGGACGCCCTCATCAAGGACATCAAGAAACACCCGCTGCGCTACCTGGCGTTCTGAGCTTGACCTAACGCGCAGGTAGAATTAGCGTACGGCCGTCAGCCTCCGCTGACTCCCCTTCCTCAAGTACCTGGGCTTCGCCCGTTTTTTCATCCCGCCGCAGTACCAACCGTTTCTCCCTCCGCTACAAACCCCGCTCGTGGATATATCAGAACTAAAAAGAAAATCGGTTGCCGAACTTCAGGAGATGGCCGATGGTCTGAAGATCGCCGGCTTCGACGGCCTTCGGAAACAGGACCTGATTTTTCGAATCGAGCAGAACTTGCTGGATTCGCAGATTGTGCTACATGGCGACGGAGTCCTGGAAATTCTTCCCGAGGGATACGGTTTTTTGCGGAGCCAGGACTGGAGCTATCTCCCCGGCCCGGATGACATCTACGTTTCGCCGTCCCAAATAAAGCGATTTGGACTTCTGACCGGCGATACGATTTCCGGGCAGGTGAGGCCGCCGAAACCGTGGGAGCGGTATCTCGCGCTGCTGCGGGTCGAGACGGTCGGGGGACAGGACGCAGACCTGGCGAAGCAGCGGATACCGTTCGACAATCTTCGCCCCAGGTATCCTGACGAACGGCTCCGGCTGGAGACATCGGACGGAGATCTCAGCATGCGTGTCGTAGATATTTTCGCACCCATCGGAAAGGGCCAGCGCGGACTGATCGTGTCACCTCCCCGCGCTGGAAAAACAATCCTTCTAGAGAAAATTGCAAACGCAATCGCAGAAAATCATCCCGAAGTGACCATCATCGTGCTGCTCATCGATGAGCGCCCGGAGGAGGTCACCGAAATGATTGCGAATGCAACCCGCGCCGAGATTATCAGCTCCACTTTTGACGAAGGACCAGCACGCCATGTCCAGGTGGCGGACATGGTGCTGGAGAAGGCCAAGCGCCTCGTCGAATATGGCAAGGACGTGGTCATTCTCCTGGATTCGCTGACGCGGTTCGCCCGGGCACACAATGCAATTGCTCCCACGTCCGGAAAGATCCTTTCCGGAGGCGTTGACGCAGCCGGTCTGCATAAGCCAAAGCGGTTTTTTGGAATGGCGCGCAACATAGAAGGAGGCGGGTCACTGACAATAGTTGCAACGGCTCTTACCGAGACCGGATCGCGCATGGACGAAGTGATCTTTGAGGAGTTCAAGGGGACCGGCAACATGGAACTGGTGCTCGATCGCAAGATTGCCGATCGCCGCGTCTATCCTGCGATCGACATAGCGCGATCGGGAACAAGAAAAGAGGAACTCCTGCTGAACCAGGCGGAGATCAACCGCGTATTCCTGCTTCGCAACTTTCTGGCGGATATGCCGGAAGCTGAGGCAATTGATTTTCTGCTGCGGCAGATGTCGAAGTCGAAGAACAACAAGGAGTTCTTCCAGCAGATGGCGCAGGGCGGATGAACACTGCGCTCGCGCGTTTCATGGGAATCGACTATGGCGTGAGGCGCGTCGGGATCGCCATCGCCGATCCGCTGGGAATTATCGCGGGCCCGGCTGGATTCATTCAGCGCCGCGCGGGCAAGCGCCCTCCGCTTGCGAAAGTGATCGAACGTGCAACTCAACTGGAAGCGCGCGGTTTTGTGGTCGGTCTTCCGCTCGACGGCGAGGGAAACGAATCTGAATGGACCGCGGAGGTTCGGGCTTTTGGTGATGCGCTCGCAAAGCGGGCTGGAATGCGGGTGATCTACATTGACGAACGGTTTAGCACTGCCACCGCACTTCGTGCAATCCGGGAAATGGACGAGTCTACGCGTGGTCGCAAGGGCGACGTTGATGCACTCGCCGCAACAGTACTGCTCCAGAATGCACTTGACACTCACAAATAATTTTCCCGCTGCGGCTATTGCTGCCGCACTGCTTGGAGCTGCGGCGTGCGGGAAACCTCACGGCCAGCCGATTCGTGTAATCATTCCACGCGGCGCAAGTTTTACAGAGGCCACAGATTCTCTGTCTCGCGGAAGGATTGTGAAGTGGCCAACTGGATTCAGGCTGCTCGCTCGCGTTCGCGGAAAGGATCGGAACATCAAGCCGGGAACGTATCTCCTGAAGCCGGGAACATCCTGGAGCGAAGTTCTCAGCGCTCTCAACGGTGGACTTGGTGTGGTCAACAGCGTGACAGTTCCCGAGGGGTTTGCTCTTTCCCAAATCGTTCCGCTACTCGCCAAGCGCCTCGACCTCTCTGTGGATTCCGTGAATGCAGCGGTACGAGATACCGCTCTGCGATCACGGCTCGACGTGCCTGCCGGGACGCTTGAGGGCTACCTCTTTCCAGACACGTACGCATTTCCTGATGGAACCCAGGCGCGAGATGCTGTCGGCGAGATGGTAAAGAGGTTCGAGCGGGAGTGGAAACCTGAGTGGGACGCGCGTCTCGCCGAGCTTGCAATGAACAGAAACGACATCATGACGCTTGCATCAATAATTGAAAAGGAAGCCAGGCTTTCTGAAGAGCGTCCAGTCATCTCTGCGGTGTACCACAATCGACTGAAGAAGCAGATGCTTCTGCAAGCCGATCCAACGGTGCAGTATGCGCTTCCCGCGCATACCGAGCGGGTGCTGTATCGCGACCTTGAAGTTAAATCACCCTATAACACCTACCAGCATGCCGGACTTCCGCCGGGTCCGATTGCATCGCCTGGAGGACCAAGCATTGCAGCAGCGCTTTTCCCTGCCAATGTCGAATACCTGTATTTCGTGGCGTTTCCCGACGGCCATCATGTATTCCGCACAACTCTCGCGGAACATGAGCAGGCAAAAAAGGAATCCCAGTCCGCTGCGAAGTCCAGGCAGCGCGCGAAGTAATTCTGCATGTTCGACGCCGGGATCCTGAAGCTCATTGCAATTACCGATGGATTGCACGCCAGCGCCGCCGATTTAGTAGCGCGATCCGCGTCAGCCGTCGAAGGCGGAGCGACCTGCATTCAACTCCGGCTTAAAGACGCGACTCCGAAGGATCTGGCCGAAATTGCGCGTGAATTGCTGAAACAGCTAAAGGTTCCGCTGATAATAAACGACCGAGCGGATGTCGCAATTGCAGTTGGCGCCGCCGGATGTCATCTCGGCGCGGAAGACGTTCCCGCGACGGCGGTACGCAGGATTTCCCCGCCGGGATTCATCATTGGATGTTCGGTGGGATCGGATGCCGAGTTGGCGGCGGCCGCGGGCGCGGATTACGCGGGGATTGGTCCCGTGTTCACGACGGCTACGAAGCTCGACGCCGGTAAAGCAATCGGTGTCGAAGGATTCAAGGAACTTGCTGCAAAACTTTTCATTCCCGCGGTGGGAATCGGCGGGATCACGGCAGAAAATGCGAGGTGGGTTATCGACGCCGGAGGCGCTGGTATAGCTGCCGTCAGCTCGATTTTTTCCGCGCGTGACGTGAAAACCGCTGCGACTTTGATCGCTCTCGCCATCGAAAAGTAAGGTCCGGGGCAGAGCTGTCCGCTCCTGTCCGGCGCCCCTTTTTCTTGCGACCAGGCTTATGTGCCTCGCGAAGAATCCGCTGAAACTCTTCCTGCACCGGCGGAGTTATGAAGAGATCCACCAGCTCGGGATCGAACTGCTTTGCGCGACCGATAAGAATCGCTTCCGTGGCCTCCTTGAGGCTTCTTCCGGCGCTGTAGCGACGGCGATGCGTAATGGCGTCGAACGTGTCCGCTATCGCAACGACTCTCGCGCCCAGAGGAATACGGCCCGCCTTTAGACGCTTTGGATATCCGCGACCGTCCCATCGCTCATGATGCGCGATGACACCTTTGCCGAGATCCGGATAGAAAATGGAAATTGGCGCAAGCACCTCGGCTCCCTTCTCCGGGTGCCGACGGACTGCGCGACGTTCTTCCGGCGTGAGCTTGGAAGATTCGTGAAAAATGTCGAACAATGCTTCATCCAGCTTGCCGATATCATGAAAGAGGGCGATCCGCTCAATGCTGTGCTTTTCGCGGTCATCCAGACCGGCTGCCTCGGCCAGGCAAATTGCATAAGCCGCTACGCGGCGAACGTGCGCTCCGGTCACCGCATCATTTGCGTCAATGGCGTTGAGCAGAGTCTCCATTGTGGCGGCAGCCAGGTGTTCGGTGCTTACTCTGACGTTGCGCTCCCGCATGTACATCGTGCCGGAGACGGACCCGACCACTGCAACTACAGGGACGATTTCTTTCAGATCTTTCATGCGGGCAGGTAAGGCAAGAAGCGTACGGGGGCGGGAGTCGGGGAGTGCTGGTTAAATTCAAAAATGGGACAATTCGCGGTTGTAACTTCGAAGGGCGCCAAGCGCTGGCAAGCTGGACATCCGTGGATTTTCCGGAGCGACGTGACCGTCAGGCCTGACGGTGAAGCCGGTGCTGTTAGAGTAAGGGACAACCGCAACAAGGAGTTGGGGTGGGCGCTCTGGAGCCCCCGCTCGGAGATCTCACTGCGACTGCTTGAGGCCAACCCCGACATTGCGATTGACGCTCCCTGGTGGCTGGCGAAAATTCGCGCGGCGGCGGAACGGCGCAAGGAGCTCGAGCCCGTTTGCAATGCGTTCAGGCTCATTCACGGTGAGGGCGATGCACTTCCCTCCCTGGTTTGTGACCGGTACGATCGGTGGCTCGTTGTGCAGTTAATGAGCGCAGGCCTGGAAACATTTCGAGCTGAGATCGTTGAGGCACTGAAGGAGGTCACCCTTGCGGAGGGAATCCTGGCGAGG
>JBKJPM010000278.1:0-4507 GCA_046595175.1 Gemmatimonadaceae bacterium | reverse complement strand
GTCATCTACGATTCACCTACGCCGAGCAACTTCCGGCCGCTGCATTCTTCATTTCAGATTGCGAAAGTTCTCTGGAGACACAAATCTCTTCTTTTTCGCTGAGACCTAATTGAGACTGCTGCTCTCTAATGACGATGGGATACTCGCTCATGGCCTCTCGTGCCTCATCAAGGCCGCAGAGCCCCTCGGCGAAGTAACCGTTGTTGCTCCTGATCGCGAACAGAGTGCGACCAGTCATTCATTGACTCTGCATCATCCCGTGCGTCCCATCGCGCGCGGTGAGCGCAGATATCAGGTGGATGGCACTCCCACTGACTGTGTAATGCTCGCTGTAGAGGCTTTGATGCCGGAGCGTCCTGATTTTGTCTTGAGCGGAATCAACCACGGCCAGAACATGGGCGAGGACGTTCTCTATTCGGGGACCGTTGCAGCTGCCATGGAGGGACTGTCGCTCGGAATTCCGTCCATTGCAATCTCATTTGCGGGCGGCGATCTGCGAGCAGATACGAGCATGCTGGATCAGCAGATTGAACCGCTCACCAATCTTCTGCGCCACCTCACCACGCTTCCGGCTTTCCCGAAAAACACTCTTCTCAACATCAATCTTCCGCCGCTGCCTGGATCGCAAATTCGTGGAATCAGGTTGACGCGCCTTGGAAAAAGAGTTTACTCCGATTCAATCAAGCGGATGGAAGACCCATGGGGCCGCCCCATCTTCTGGATTGGCGGAGGCTCCATCGCCTGGACTGGCGAAGCCGATTCGGATTTTCGCGCGGTGCAGGAAGGGTATATCTCGGTAACTCCGCTGCACCTGGATCTCACGCATCACGCACTCCTCCAAGGACCGGAAAGCTGGTGGCGAGACCTTTAGAAAACGAAATGCGCGGCGCGCGTCGCCGGCTTGTGGAAACCTTGCAGGAGCAGGGAATCCGCGACCTGACGGTGCTGCATGCGATTGATCAGGTGCCGCGGCATCTGTTCGTTCCGACAGGCGTCCGACATCGAGCCTATGAAGATTCCGCGCTGCCGATCGGCAATGGGCAGACGATCTCACAACCGAGCATCCATGCGCGGTATCTCGAACTCCTGAAATTGACGGGCAACGAGAAGGTTCTGGAGATTGGAACAGGATCCGGATACCAGACAGCTTTGCTTGCCAAACTTTCATCGCAGGTGTTCTCGATTGAGCGGATCGCGCCGCTGCTGGATACTGCGCGTGAAACATTGCGTCAGTTGAATGTTCCGAACGTTTCTTTCCTTCTCGGCGACGGCACTCTGGGATGGCGACAGTACGGACCTTATGACGCAATACTTGTCGGTGCAGCAGCACCGGATATTCCCCAGACTTACATGGAACAGCTGACAGAAGGAGGGAAGCTCCTCATCCCGATCGGGAACATGGAAGAGCAGGTCCTGTATCTCGCCACGAAGCGAGGCGAAACGATGGAAATGCAGGAGATTGCTCCGGTAAGGTTCGTTCCGCTGCTCGGCCGCTATGCATGGGAGGGCTGATCCAAGGATGCCGGATAAACCAAAGTCCAAACTCAATCCGCCATTTCTCCACGGCGATGTTGTACGGGAGCCTGTCGCGGCTGAAGAGCCGAGATCAGTGGAGTGGGCGGGGAAACAACTTGGTGCATTTGACTGGAAATCGGCTGCAAGTCTTCGCGCTTCTGACAAGCCCGGACTGAAGGCAGAGCGTGCCTGGGACTTGACTGATTGGGTGGATCCTCTCAGTCCCGTTTCCGACGAAGCGCGGCGTGTCGCTGCGGCGCTCGAGGCATCAATCCGCGCCAAGTAAGCAGATGCCAGTTGTGCATTTTGAAATTGAAGGTCGCGTGCAGGGTGTCGGCTACCGGTGGTATGCAAGGCAGTGCGCACAGCGAAAGGGCATCGGCGGCTGGGCGATGAACCGCTCTGATGGCTGTGTTGAGGTTGCCGCCAAAGGAAGCGATGAAGATCTGAGTCGATTTCGGATTGAGCTCCAGTCGGGCCCGCCTGGAGCGGTGGTGGCTGCGATCCGTGATCTCCCATTAATTTCTGAAAGTGAACTGGGCGATTCTTTCAAAACCCGCTAGGTTTCGTGCACTTGGCCCCCGTAGCTCAGGTGGATAGAGCAGCAGTTTCCTAAACTGTTGGCCGGGTGTTCGAGTCACCCCGGGGGCATTCCAACCCCCAATACTTAAACTGATTAACAAATGGCAGAGATAGCGAAGGCCCCGGTTCGGGCTGACGATGAAAGCACCGTCGATTCGATAATGGGCTGGTTTTCGCTCAATTCGAAACAGGCCCTGATGATTCTTGGAGCAGTAGCAATTGTTGTCGCCGGGTGGTGGTTCTATAGCCGCTCTCAGGCGCTCAAGGCCGAGAAGGCGGAGAAGGCCTACTATGCAGCCCTCCAATCCATTGCATCTGGAAACGCGCCTTTGGCGGTATCCGACCTGAAGAAGCTGAGTGTCCGGTATGCGGGAACGCGGGCGGCCGTTCAAGGGACGATTGCGCTTGCCCAGCTTCTATATGAAGAGGACAAGTACGCGGAAGGTCTGACCGAGCTTAATAAGGTAAATGAAGGCGATGCTCGTAAAGCCTTTATGGGAAGTGCTTTGCACCGTTTGAAGGCTGCGGGGCTGGAACAGCAGACCAAGTTTGCGGACGCTGCGGCCGAGTATGGGAAGGCTGCTGATGCGGCAACATATCCGGCTGACAGGTCGCTCTTCAAAGGTGATCAGGCCAGGTCGCTCACGACCGCTGGTAAGCGCACCGAAGCCAGGGCGATTTGGGCTGTGCTGGCTCAGGACGAGCAGAGTGCGGTAGCCGCGGAGGCCAAGGTAAGGGTTGGGGAGCTTTCGGCGTCGGTCATCAAGTAAAGTTGAGAATCGGAACAGATGGGAGGGACCGCCGGCTTTTTCGGCGGTCTTTTTTTTGGGAGTGGAAGTGGCGCCCTCACAATTCAAGCATACTAGCGTATAATATATGTTATGTAAACCAATGACTGGGGATAAGTGTGGACAACTCCATTTCATCGGGCTTGCTACATGCTCAACCAGCTGAGCCTTAAGTCTTTACCGCCGCTTCCCTAGAAATCTTCTCAGATATGGCGCTTACCGACACCATCCTGAACCTGTGCCGACAGTGATGTCAGCCGGTCTCACCCAAACGTCCCGAAAACACCAAACGACCTTCGCCGCGAAGAGACGGCGTCCAGGCGTCGCCCGTCCGACTCAGGGTTACTTGCAGGGTCTGGCCGGAAGTCGTAATCAGGTCCACCGAATCATCGGCCAGACCCCATTCTCTGAGTAGCACGGCGGTCGCTACTGCGCCTGTCCCACATGCCAAGGTTTCGGCTTCGACTCCGCGTTCATAGGTCCGGTACCTCCAGAAACCTTCCTTCGACTCTTCGACGAAATTGACGTTGGCGCCGTTCGGGAAGGTCGGGTCATACCTGAGGGCGGACCCCCTGCCCGTCACGTCCGCCTTATCAACTGACTGGCAGCTGATTACTACATGGGGGACGCCGGCCAAGGCGAATCCTAGGTGGCTCTCACCGGACGCGGGCGGAACGCCGGACACCGATCTGGAAACGTCGCGGACGGGCGGGAGGTCGATTTCAGGGAGACCATCCCGGATCCTGGCGGCCAGGACGCCGGAGCCCGTTTCCAGCCGAAATCCCTTCGGGTCTACGGCGCCGAGCTCAGTAGCGAGACGAGTTGTACAAAGGCTCGCATTACCGCACAGATCGGCCAATGTGCCGTCGCGGTTAAAGTACCGGAGCGCCACGTCCGCGATGTTGGACCGCTCCAGGAACACTACCCCGTCGGCTCCAATCCCAATGCCTCTGGCACATAGTCTATCGATTAGCTCTGCGCTTTCCAGCTTTCCAGCGGGTTCATCGCGCGCGTCAAAAAAAACAAAGTCATTCCCGGAACCGCTCATCTTATAGAACGGCCGCCCGAATTCGATCACTTGATCTTTCCGCGCAGCGCCCACCAGCGAAGACGCCACACCATCCAGACTGCTTCACGGACAATCTGCTTGGACATCTTGCTCTGGCCAACAGTCCGATCCACAAAAACGATCGGAATCTCCATCACGCGAAACCCCTTTTTCCAGGCACGAAAAGTCATTTCAATCTGGAAAGCATAACCATTGGACTGGATCGCGCCGAGATCGATTGCCTCGAGAACTTTCCGGCGGAAGCACTTGAACCCGCCGGTCGCATCAAAGACCGGGGTCCCCGTTACAGCGCGCGCGTAGATATTTGCGGCATAGCTGAGGAACAATCGACTCATTGGCCAGTTCACAACGTTGACTTGGCCATGCTGATATCTGGATCCCAGCACGAGGTCCGCGTTCTTAATGGCTTCAAGAAATTCCGGAAGCTTTCGCGGGTCGTGCGAAAAATCAGCGTCCATCTCGAAGATGTAATCGTAGTCGCGCTCCAGCGCCCAGCGGAATCCGGCTATGTACGCTGTGCCCAGCCCAAGTTTGCGAGCCCGGTGGATTGCAT
>JBKJPM010000028.1:0-4464 GCA_046595175.1 Gemmatimonadaceae bacterium | reverse complement strand
TTCGGGATTGCGAAGGCGGTCAGTGTTGGCGGATCCGAGACCCTAACGCAGACGGGTATGATGGTGGGCACTCCAGCGTATGTCAGTCCCGAGCAGGCATCGGGCGAGACGGTGATTGACGGGAGAAGCGATCAATACAGCCTTGCGTGCGTTTTGTATGAGATGCTCGCTGGTGAGCGTCCCTTCACGGGACCTACCGCGCAGGCTGTTCTGGCGAAAAGATTCTCAGGCTCCGTGCGACCGGTCACGGAAATGAGGCCAGGCGTCCCTCCTGCCGTCGAAAAGGCATTGAGCAGGGCAATGTCTACGGAATCATCGGCGCGCTACTCGTCGCTCTCGCTATTTGCGCAGGCACTTGCTTCCGGCTCCCTTACAACGCCTACCGATACACAGACGATGCCCAGCCCGGTCGTTTCTGCCGCAAAGTCTGTGGCAGTGCTTCCGTTCGAAAACATGAGCAACGATGCGGAGAACGAATACTTCACTGACGGAATTGCGGAAGAAATCATCACGGCTCTTACAAAGATTCAGTCGCTGCGTGTTGCCTCCCGCGTTTCCGCGTTCGCCTTCAAGGGCCGCAAGGACGACATAGAGGAGATCGGCCGGAAGCTCAAAGTTTCTACCGTGCTCGGTGGGAGTATGCGGAAGGTGGGCAGCCGCATCCGCATCACGGCGCAGCTCGTCAACGTGGCCGATGGTTACCAGCTCTGGACCGAACGGTACGATCGCGAGCTGGAAGATGTTTTCGCCATTCAGGATGACATTTCGCAGGCGATCGTCAAGGCGCTGCGCGTCATTCTAAGTGAAGACGAGAAAAAGGCCATCGAGAAAGTGCGCAGTGTCAACGTCGAGGCGTACGACTTTTATCTACGCGGTAGACAATATTTCCATCAGTGGCGCAGGAAAAGCATGGAATACGCTCGGCAGATGTTCAATCGGGCGATCGAGATCGATCCCGAATACGCGCGCGCGCATGCGGGAATCGCCGATGCGTGCTCGCTGCTCTACACCTATTGGGATGCGCGTGAATTCAACCTTCGTCAGGCTGATACCGCCAGCAGCCGCGCCCTGGAGCTGGATCCTGACCTGGCAGAAGCACACCTGGCGCGGGGCATTGCGGTGTCATTGAGCAAGAACATGGCAGAAGCTGAAACGGAATTTCAGGCAGCCATGCGGCTCGATCCCAAACTTTTCGAAGCTCCGTATTTCTATGCCCGTGCATGCATGGCGGAGGGCCGCTGGGCGGATGCCGCACGTCTTTTAGAGCGGGCGATGGCGCTGCGCCCGGAAGACTACCAGGCACCCACGTTTTTGGCGTCGTCTTTGAAGGCAACTGGAAAGCTTGAAGAAGCCATGGCGATTCGCCGCTTGGCCATGAAGATAATAAACGAACGATTGGAGCTGAATCCGGACGACGGGAGGGCCCTCACGTTGGGAGCCACAAACTCGGCCAAGCTCGGAGACGTTGAAAAAGCTTTGGAGTATGCAGAAAAAACCCTGGCCGTTGACCCTGACGATCCAATGCTCCTGTACAACGTCTCATGTGTGTATGCGGTTCTCGGAAAAACGGACCTCGCTCTGGACAGCCTCGAGAACGCAGTTGATCGAGGCCTCGGCCACAAGGCGTGGATCGACCACGACAGCGACCTCGATTCGATTCGAGCGCATCCCAGATTTCAGAAAGTTGTGGAGGCAGTGTCGTGAACACGTCCATCGACCAGGTTCGGGCTGCGCTCGCGCAGACGTACAGTATTGATCGTGAGCTGGGTCGTGGCGGAATGGCCACTGTGTTTCTCGCGCAGGATGTCAAGCATGATCGAATCGTCGCGCTCAAGGTGCTGCATCCCGACCTTGCCGCAACGATGGGGCCCGAGCGATTCCTGCGCGAGATCAAGCTGGCCGCGCGACTTAATCATCCACACATCCTCCCGCTTTTCGACTCAGGCGCCGCGGAAGGGTTTCTGTATTATGTAATGCCGTATGTAGAGGGCGAGTCACTGCGTGAGGGGCTCGACCGCCAGAGCCAGCTGCCAGTTGAAGAGGCGCTGCACATTGCGCGATCAATGGCGGGTGGACTCGACTACGCGCACCGCCAGGGAGTTGTGCACCGCGACGTAAAGCCTGAAAACGTAATGCTGCATGAAGGCGAAGCCATGATCATGGATTTCGGTATTGCAAAAGCTGTAAGCGTCGCTGGATCGGAAACATTGACGCAGACTGGCATGATGGTGGGAACTCCGGCGTACGTGAGCCCGGAGCAGGCATCCGGCGAAACGGTAATTGATGGGAAGAGCGATCAATACAGCCTTGCGTGCGTCCTTTACGAGATGCTTGCCGGCGAACGCCCCTTCACCGGACCTACTGCACAGGCGGTGCTAGCAAAACGGTTTACCGGATCGGTACGCCCTATCACTGAGATCCGCGCGAACGTTCCGCCGGCGGTTGAGAAAGCGCTGAATCGCGCGATGACGACAGAAACTTCCGGCCGCTATTCCACAATTGCGATGTTTGCGCAGGCACTTGCCTCGAGCGCCATGAACACGCCAACCGATACGCAGACAATGCCGCAGCCGATCGTCTCGGCGGCAAAGTCCGTAGCGGTACTTCCGTTCGCCAACATGAGCAACGAAGCGGACAACGAATACTTCACGGATGGAATGGCTGAGGAGATCATCAATGCGCTGAGCAAGGTCCAATCGCTGCGGGTTGCTTCGCGTACGTCTTCGTTTGCGTTCAAGGGAAAGAACGAAGACATCGGTGAGATTGGCCGGAAGCTTAAGGTCTCGACGGTACTGGAAGGCAGTGTGCGGAAGATGGGAAACAAGATCCGCGTGAATGCCCAGCTGGTGAATGTCGCCGACGGGTACCAGCTCTGGTCCGAAAGGTACGACCGTGAGCTGGAGGACATCTTCGCGATTCAGGACGAGATTTCGGCTGCTATTGTAAAGGCGCTGCGGGTAATTCTCAGTGAAGGCGAGAAAAAAGCGCTCGGTAAGGCGCGCACGGAAAACGTCGAGGCTTATGACTATTATCTGCGCGGACGCCAGTACTTCCACCAGCTGCGCCGCAAGAGCCTCGAATACGCGCGGCAGATGTTCAACAAGGCTATCGAAATTGATCCGGACTATGCGCGCGCTTATGCAGGCATTGCAGACTGTTGTTCGCTGCTCTACACCTATTTCGATGCGCGGGAAACCAACTTGCGCCAGGCCGATCTTGCCAGCACGAAGGCGCTTACACTCGAGCCAGACCTGGCCGAGGCGCATGTTGCGCGCGGACTGACTGTTTCGCTGAGTAAAAAATTCCAGGAGGCCGAAGAACATTTTGAAACTGCAATGCGGCTCGATCCAAAGTCATATCAGGCTGCGTACTGGTTCGGGCGCGCGCGAATGTCGGAGGGTAAGTTCGAGGAGGCGATCAAGCTGTTTGAGCGTGCGGCGGCACTCCGGCCAGAGGATCACGAAGCTGTAGCGATGCTCGCTCAGTCATTAGGAGGGTCGGGAAACAGTGTTGAATCTTTGGCGGCCCGCCGGCGCAGCATAAAATTGCTGGAGCAGCAGCTGGAGCTTACCCCAGATGATGCGCGTGCTTGTATTCTGGCTGGCGTAGCTTCCTCGATACTTGGAGATTCAGAGGGCGCCCTTCGGTACGTGAAGAGAGCACTTGCGATTGACTCAGACGACCCGATGCTGCTTTACAACGTAGGATGCATTTACTGCGGAATCGGCAAGAATGAAGAGGCCATGACTGCGCTTGAGCGAGCCGTGGATGCAGGCTTCGGCCACAGGGAGTGGATGGAGCATGACCCCGATCTCGAGCCGATTCGCGCCATGCCGCGCTTTCAGAAAATTCTCGAGACGCTGTAGCTAGCGCGCTGGGCCCGGTGCTCCTGCCGTAAGCGCGAGCGAAACACGCTCTGCCTGTGTAGCGTCATCCGTGAAAAGAAGTGCTGCAAGATTTCCCGCGCGAATGAAAACTGGCGCAACCGACGCCGTATCGAGTTTTGATACCTCCCGGTCCAATGCTGCCGCATCGACATAGAAGTACAGCTGAAGCCTTGAGTGGTTCAGTGTGTAGACAGCCGGCTTCACCGAGAAGCCAGCTATGGCCGGAAGGATGCTGTCATTTTTCTGCGCGACAAATCCCGACTGTTTGAGCCGTTTCTCGACGCTGCACACTGCCCAGAGTCCTGTCGGCGGACAGCGCGAGTTGTCCGCGCCGGGTTTAAGAGTATAGGGCACATCGGCCGGCGCATCGCCCTTCGGCCAGTCATTCTCCTTGCCGGGGAAATCGGGGCGTGGGCGGCTGCCGAGATAGGCGGCGACGTCGGTAGCCTGCTGGTCACTAAGCGCACCGGGCCGGTCAATTGGCATGTTGTATCGAATGAAAACCGACGATGTTTGAACGCGTGCCATCGCCGCACCAATGTTGAACGAGTGCGGACCCCAGAGGGGCGGTGCAGTC
>JBKJPM010000007.1:0-14679 GCA_046595175.1 Gemmatimonadaceae bacterium | reverse complement strand
GACATCAAGTCAGCGGGCACCAACGCGAAAAAGAAGTAATCCACTCCTAACGGAGCTGGTGAAAAAGCCGCGCGAATCTCGCGCGGTTTTTTTGTTATATTACAGTTGCTCCAGGTCCCGGAGGGCGTAGGCCCGCTAATCCCGTCAGGACCGAGAGGTAGCAGCGGCATGTGGTGTCCAACGTTGCTCCGTCAGACCTGGGGTAATCCCGCCTTAAAATGTCCCTCGCACTAGCTCGCAAATACCGCCCGCGAAACTTTGCTGAAGTAGCGGTTCAGTCGCATGTGTCCAGCACATTGCGGGGCGCAATCGCACGTGGACGCGTTGCGCACGGTTATCTCCTCTGCGGACCTCGCGGAACTGGAAAAACAACCCTGGCCCGGGTGCTTGCAATGGCCCTCAACTGCGAGAACAAGCAGGAAAACGGGGAGCCTTGTGGAAAGTGTATTTCCTGCCAGCGCATCTGGGCAGGATCGTCCAGTCTCGATGTTGTCGAGATCGATGCGGCATCCAATCGTGGAGTCGATGACGCCCGTGAGCTTCGGGAGAGAGCCATGTATGCGCCAACGGGCGACGACCGGTACAAGGTATATATCGTAGACGAAGCACACATGCTCACGCGCGAGGCATGGAACGCACTGCTGAAGATCCTCGAGGAGCCACCGCCGCGTGTCGTCTTCGTGTTCGCTACCACCGAGCCACAGAAAATCGCCCAGACGGCCGCCCCGGTCCTGAGCCGTCTGCAGCGCTTCGATCTCAAGCGTATCGGCGCGGCCGACATCACGATCCGACTGAAACAAGTTCTGGCCGAAGAAGGACTTGAAGCCGATCCCGACGCGATCGCAATGCTCGCTCGCGCCGCCGACGGATCCATGCGTGACGCGCTCAGCCTCACCGACCAGGTTCTCTCGGTCGGAGAGGGGTCCGTCACGGCTGCGCGCGTGCGCGATGCCCTCGGACTCGTCGCTGAAGACGAGTTCCTGGCAGTGCTGCGTCTTGTTGCGGAACGACGGGCGGGAGATGTGTTCCCGGTTGTAGCAAAACTCGCCGATGCCGGAGTTGATTTCGGTGTATTCCTTACCGGCCTCGCCGACATGCTTCGCGCGCAACTCGCCATAGCTCTCGGCGGAACAGCGGATGGAGTTTCTCCAACCGCCGCGGCGGCGCTGGACGCCAATAAGCAGGAGTTCACTTCCGGCGACCTGCTTCGAATGCTGACTTCCATAGCGGAGCTGGAGCCGCGTTTCAGGAAGAGCGGCCAGCAACAGATGCTGGTCGAAATGCTCCTCGTTCGATTCGCACTCCTGGACCGCACGGTTTCTATTGAAGAAATCCTGCGCAACATCGGCAGCTCGGGATCGGAATCCGGTGGGAAAGTCCAGCCACTGGAGGTCAAAAGTCGCTTTGCCGGAGAAATCGAGCAGGCTGCTCCTCTCAGGGTTACACAGCCTGATGATGTAGCACCAGCTAAATCTCCATTGCGCAGGCCCGACTCAGGAAAGAATTCTTCCCTGGAGGATTTGAAAAAGGTCATGGATGACACAGCCAATAACGACTCCCGCACCCGGCTGAGCGCAGAGGCTCTCCGGGCCGAGAAAGTCGCCGCACTGAGGGCAAAAGACCCGGTTCTCAACGCGGCGATAGACGAGCTCGATCTGGAAATTCTCGACTAGGGTTGTCGGTAACGATTGACCGCGCCCGGAGCTAAATTGCGGATTCCAAATCGGAGCTTATGCCGGACTTAACAAAAATGAACCTTCCTTTCAAGCTTCCGTTCTAGTGTCCGCTATCGACGACCTCGCACTTGAGCTTTCGCGGCTTCCTGGAATCGGGCGCAAGACCGCTCTGCGTCTCACGTATCATCTCCTCAAGCAGGCCCCGGATCAGAGCAAGCGACTCGCCGACGCACTGGCAGTTCTCTCCTCCCGCATCAAGCCATGCACCCGCTGCTTCAATCTTACGGAAGACGAGCTTTGCGTGATCTGCGCCGACAAACGGCGCGACACGGCTGTGATATGTGCAGTGGAGGAATCGTCCGATATTGGAGCAATTGAGCGTGCGGGCGAATTCCGCGGGATGTACCACGTGCTGGGCGGTCGCCTGTCGCCGCTGGATGGCGTGGGACCGGACGACTTGAATATTCCTCAGCTTGAAAACCGGGTTTCCGGCGGCGAGGTGCACGAAGTCATCATCGCGACGAATCCAAGCATTGAGGGTGAGGCGACGGCGCTATACGTTCAGCGCAAGCTGGCCCACTACCCACTGACGGTTTCCCGCATTGCCCGCGGCCTGCCCGTGGGTGGTGACCTCGAGTATGCTGACGGAGTCACTATCGCACAGGCATTAACCGCACGGCGGGTCATGTGAAAATCAGGAAGCCGTCTAAATACGCAGCACTTGGATTTTTGAGCGGTGCAGCCTGCGGAGCAATCGTTTGGACGGGGCTGCAGAGGCACTATCGCCGGGACCTCTTCAATCGCAATGCGGTCCGTCGTGTGGCCGCGCTGGGTTATCTGAGAGCGAAACCGACAGTAGACAGTGCCCGCTTGCTGCGTGAGTATATCGGCTGGGAAAAGAACCCGCTGCTTCGCCATCGTGGCGCAACGCTGCTGAAGAGAATCGAAGCAAACTTCAGTCATTGAGCATGGCAGCCGCGACCTGGTCCCTTACGAGGATGGATGTGGACGCGATCAGCTCCGCGCTCGACCGCCTGCTCAAGGCAAGCGGTGCGCATAGCGCGATGGTCGTGGATCGGTCAGGCCAGCTTGTCACTGTTGCAGGAAGACCTGCCAGCTTCGATGCAACATCCTTCGCCACTCTCGCCGCCGCCGATTTCAGCGCGAACGATCAGCTGGCGAGGCTGATCGGCGAAGCCGACTTTACATCCCTCGCGCACGAAGGCGAAAACGAGTCACTGTATTTTGCCGACATCGCGCACAGGCTTCTGCTTGTTGTCCTGTTCGACAAGCAGACCACACTTGCAATAGTAAGAATGCTCGCGCCCTCAGTGGCGCAGGAGCTTGCCGTGATATTCAACTCCGCATCCATGCGTGACGGGAGCCAGGTTGAGTTGGGAGTGCTGCGCGGTGCAGAGCGTGAAATCGACCATCTCTTTTCCTGAGGTAGAGACCCATGTCGATGATCAACTATGCTTCGCGCGAAATAAACTGCAAAATTGTTTATTACGGTCCGGGTCTGGGCGGCAAGACCACCAATCTCGAGCACATTTACGGCAAGGTTAAGCCTGACACTCGCGGGAAGCTGATTTCTCTCGCTACGGAAACAGAGCGAACGCTTTTCTTTGATTTTCTGCCGGTAGATCTTGGCACCATCCGCGGATTCAAGACCCGCTTTCATTTGTACACTGTGCCCGGTCAGGTGTACTACAATGCAAGCCGCAAGCTGATCCTCAAGAATGTGGACGGCATCGTCTTCGTCGCCGACTCGCAAGTCGAGCGAATGGAGGCGAATATCGAGTCCATGCAGAATCTCTACGACAACATGGCGGAGTACGGTTACGACCTGACGAAAATCCCGTTCATCGTCCAGTACAATAAGCGCGATCTTCCAAATGCAGGGTCGGTCAAGGATCTTCAGGCGTCGCTGAATCCGGGATGGGAAGTGAACGACGCTGCATCCCAGCACGTTGCCCCCGATCCGCATCACGCTGGTGAAAATCTCGTTGACCAGCTGCCGAATGGGGAATGGGTCGAGCGCGCTCCATATTTCGAGGCAGTCGCAATCAATGGTGAAGGTGTCTTCGATACACTGAAGGCAGTGAGCAAACGAGTCCTGAAGGCGCTTGCATAAGTGAATTTACCCAACGCAATAACAGCGGGGCGCATCCTCAGCACCCCATTCATCGCCACGCTTCCATTTATTCCGTCGGGTAGCGTTCGCTTTGCTGCTTTTGTTCTATACGTTGTCGTGGCCGTCACGGATTATTACGACGGCAAGCTTGCCAGGTCCCGCAATCTCGTGACGGATCTCGGGAAGATGCTCGATCCGCTGGCAGACAAGCTGCTCCTCTTTGCGACACTGATTCCAATGTACGTGCTGATGGCACCCGCAGGGCGCGGACCGTTTTCCGCCGAGCTGCACGGAGCCTACAAGTTCGTCACGCCGCTGGGTGAAGTTGGGCTTCCCTGGTGGATTGTAGCTCTTGTGTTCGGCCGTGAAATATTCATGACGATTTTCCGGCAGTTCGCCGCGCGAAAGGGCGTCGTCATTTCGGCGATTGGTCCTGCGAAATGGAAGACAGGGTTTCAGAGCACATGGGTGGGCGCTGCTTTCTTCTGGTTCGGCGCAGCGACCGTCGCGGCACAGCGTGGATGGTCGGGCTCTGCCTGGAACGCGTTCGCGAATTTCAATGGAATCGTTGGAGTGGTTACAATGATCGGCGCCCTGTTTCTTACCCTGTATTCGCTCTGGTTGTACATGCGCCGTTACGGATACGTCATAACCAGCTGACAGGTGGAGATCGAGCTCGTTACAATCGGCGACGAGCTGCTGCTTGGCTTTACGGTGGACACCAACAGCGCATACATCGCGAAAGAACTCGCCGCGATTGGCGTACAGGTTGTGAGGCGCACCAGCGTCGGCGATGACGCGGTGCAAATAACTTCGGCCGTTACCGATGCGCTCGGTAGAACCGGAGCCGTCATTACCACTGGCGGGTTGGGTCCCACCAGTGACGACATAACAAAGCCCGCAATCGCTGCGATATTTGGCCGCCGCATTGAAGTGCGGGATGAACTGGTGGAATCACTCCGCCAACGCTGGAAAGCGCGCGGACTTCCAGGGGAGCTTCCGGAGTCCAATCGCTCACAGGCAGAAATACCTTCCGGCGCGGACATCCTCGTGAATCGGTATGGTACCGCGCCCGGACTACTGCTGGAGGACTCGTCAAAAAGGTGGGTCGCGATGCTTCCAGGTGTCCCGCGCGAGATGCGTGGCATACTCCAGGAGGAGCTCATTCCGCGCCTAAAGGTCAGGGCCGGTTCCAGTGGAGTTCTTCGTTCCTTGACCTTGAGAACCAATGGACTTCCCGAGTCAACGCTTGCCGAAAAAATAGCGAAACCGGCCATGTCACTTGGCGCAATCCGCCTCGCCTATCTCCCCGGTTTTGATGGGGTTGATCTTCGCCTGACAATTCGCGCGACCGACGCTGCAGCAGCGGACGCCGAATTGAGGGCAGCCGCGCTGAAACTTCGCGCGCCTATTGATCGGTATGTATATGGTGAGGGCGAGACGGAGTTTGCCGAGGTAGTACTCCATGAATGCCGCATGAGGAAATTGCACCTGGCCGTGGCGGAGAGCTGCACCGGCGGGCTTCTGGCAGTTCGCCTCACTGCTGTGCCCGGATCCAGTGATGTTTTTGTCGGTGGAACTATTGCGTACGACAACCGGGTAAAAGTTGATGAGCTTGGCGTTGACGAGGCAGTTATTGAATTGTTGGGCGCGGTCTCAGAGGCATCGGCTGTCGCCATGGCAAAGGGCGCTCGCCAAAAATTCCGTACTGATATTGCCGTTGGCATAACTGGAATCGCAGGACCGGGCGGGGGCACCGCGGAAAAGCCCGTTGGATTTGTATGGATCGCAGTGGACGGACCAATGCCGCGCGCGAAGTCATTCGTTTTTGGCGGCGACCGGACAGAGATACGACACCGCGCGGCTCAGGCCGCGCTGGGGATGATTAGACGGCAGTTTCAAACTGATTAGGTTACTGACATGAGTGATAAAAAGCACAAGCAAAAGCACAAGACAGAGGATGAGGTTCTCGGGTCAGAGGACGCGTTCGAACGTGGGGCCGGAGTTCCCGAGTCGGACGCCGTGCCGGCCGCTGACGGAGCCAGTCGCGATATCGACATTCGCATATCCGTGGAGAACGAGGGTGCTGATGATGCGGCCGAGTCGGATCCGGCTGCTCAGGAGCGCGAGCGCTATCTCCGTCTCGCAGCTGAATACGACAACTTCAGGAAGCGGACGCTCCGCGAAAAGCAGGAAGCAGAGACCCGCGGGCAAGCCGACCTCGTTAAGCAGATAATCGATCCCCTGGACGACATTGCGCGATTCGCCCATGTAGACCCTGCAACGACTGATTCAGCCACCGTTGTGCAGGGAGTGGAAATGGTCGAGAAAAAGCTCGCCAAGATTCTGAGCGCTGCCGGTTTGGAAATCGTGGACCCCGTTGACCAGACTTTCGATCCCGCGCTGCACGAGGCTGTTGCAACGGAGCCGGCCCTGTCAAAGGAAGACGATCATGTCGTCGCCCGTGTCTACCAGCTTGGCTACGTGTTCAAAGGCCAGCTGCTGCGTCCGGCGCGGGTTGTCGTGAAGCAGTGGAACAGCTGATCACGCCCTGACTATGGCGCAGGGAAAAGATTTCTACGCAGTCATGGGTGTAACCTCAACCGCCACCCAGGACGAGATCAAGAAAGCCTATCGCAAGCTCGCCAAGCAGTACCATCCGGACGCAAACGCCAGCGACCCGAAAGCGGCTGAGCGCTTTAAGGAAATATCTGAAGCCAACAACGTCCTGGGCGACGCGCAAAAGCGGAAGCAGTACGACGAGATGCATCGACTTGGTGCTTTTGACTTCGGGGGATTTGGAGGTGGTGGACGAGCGCGCTCTTCGGCCGGCGGGTACGGCGGTGCGCAGAACATTAACTTTCAGGAGTTCGACATTGGAGGCCTTGGTGGTCTCGGCGATCTCTTCAGCTCCATGTTTGGTGGAGCAGGCAAAACCGGGGCAGGCGCGAAGCCCCCGGGTCCCCAACGCGGCCAGAGCGTGGAGACAAATCTCGAGATCCCTTTTCGTACTGCCGCCCGGGGCGCGAAGGTTCCGATCGAGCTGGAAGTGAACGAGGAGTGCAATACTTGTCACGGTAACGGTGCCGCACCCGGTGCTTCGATCAGGATTTGCCCGGAGTGTTCAGGACGAGGTGTTGTTTCGTTTGGTCAAGGCGGATTTGCCGTCAACCGTCCATGTCCTGTATGCCTTGGAAGGGGTCAGGTTCCATCGCAGAAATGTCCCACATGCAGCGGGACCGGCGAGGTTCGTGCGCGCAAGAAGATCATAGTGAACGTCCCGGAAGGTGTGGATACCGGATCCAAGATCCGGCTCAAGGGGCAGGGTGGAAAGGGCGCTGCGAATGGACCTCCTGGCGATCTGATCATCAACTTCACCGTCAAGCCGGACAAGTTCTACCGCCGTGAAGGTCTCGACGTCATCGCGACAGTTCCGCTCAATATTGCGCAGGCCACGCTCGGGTCGAAGATCAACGTGAACACTCTTGACGGCAAGAAAGTGGCGATCAAGATTCCGGCGAGCACTGCTTCAGGAAAACGTTTCCGTGTGCGGAGCCAGGGAATCAAGAAGGGTGCAAAAACCGGCGACCTGATTGTTGAAGTCGAGATCGCGGTACCCGACACCCTCACACCCGAGCAGGAAAAGATGATGAAAGATTTTGCCGAAGCCGGCGGGATGAAGTATTAGGAATAGGCTCGGTCGCGGCGGCTGGATATTCCTGCTAGCAGCGGCGTGCTCAAAATCCGAAGCACCTGCTCCCGCAAAAATCTCCGTTCTGCCCGACACTGTCGTGGAGCTGCATTCAGTCCCTGGCACAATGGATTCAGTGACCCCTCCTTCCGCGCCAGTTGTTCAGCAAGACGCGGGCGGAACCTCCCCTCACGGATTGCTCATTCCGATACCTGGTATTGCGTGGTCCGATCTCCACGACAGTTTCCATGAGAAGCGCGGGACGCGGACGCACAATGCTCTCGACATCATGGCCGCGCGTGGAACGCCTATCCTTTCAACGGACGACGGTGTCCTGCTCAAGATGCACAGTAGCATTCCCGGCGGACTGACTGCGTACGCAGCCGACCCAACGCGTCATTTCGTTTATTTGTATGGCCACCTGGACAGCTATTACCCGGCGCTTCGCGAGGGACAGGCACTGAAGCGCGGCGACACAATCGGCTTCGTTGGAAGTTCAGGAAACGCAGCCGCGGCTGGCCCCCATCTCCATTTCGCTGTCGCGCGAAACGACGACATGACGAAATGGTGGATGGGAACCCCGATTGATCCGCGACCGCTACTGCACTAGCTACCCCTTACTTCTTCGGGTTTTTTGGCAAGTCTTCGCAGGCAGTGCCGTCCCCGTCACCGTCCAGCCGATTCGTGTCGTGACCAACGCCGCCGGCCTTGTCGAAGAACTTCTGCGATTCCGGCTGCGTAGCGAAATCCTTGCAGTTGTATTCATCGGTGTACTTTCCGCCCGCCTGTTCCTGCGGGACGATGTTGCCTTCCTTGTCGCGCTTGACGCGGGTAATCATTCCACCCTGTGCGTCCCGCTTGATGTTACCGCTCTCGTTCCTGACGACTTTCGAGTCCGAAACAGAATTACCACCGAAGATGCTGCCGAGGTCCCAATCGTTATTTGTGGCCTCGAGCCCAAATGCACCCGCGATGATTACAAGTAATCCTCCCAGGAGTGGCTTGAGGATTTTTTTTGTTTTGTCCGATGAATTCGCAATCGGTTTGAATTTTGGGATTGGCATGATCAGGTCGCAGAGTAGAGGAGGTAGGCAACGATCACCATCAGTACCACAATGACAACAAGACGCAAATTCTTGTTGCCGCGAATGTTTCTCGGCTCGCTCATTAGAACCTCACAAAGATTAGGCTGCTTTGGGTGGAAGGGAATCCTGTAATAAGCAGAAAGTCGAGGCGCTGCGGAAGCGTTACGCAGCCAATACCGGGAGCTGTTTGCGCACCAGTCGAGCAGTCTCGATAAAACCGCCACCGAGTACGCGACCCTCGTCGTAAAGCACCAGCGACTGTCCCGGAGTAATCGCTGAAACCAGTTCGGTCAGTGCGATTTCGATTTCATCCCCATCAAGCCTGATGATTTCGCCCGGAGCAAGACGGGCGCGATGCCGAATGCGAACCTGTACCTGGTCTCCGACCTTCGCTGCCGGTCCAAGCCAGTTCACTTCGCGCGCGACGACGCCCTGTCCAAGCAGATCCTCGCGCGTTCCAATGACAACTGCCCGCTCATCCGGACGGATTCCGACGACGTACATGGGAATCGCAAACCCGCCGGGCAAGCCTTTGCGCTGACCGATTGTGTAGCGCGCGTATCCATTGTGCTGGCCGACGGGAATTCCAGCCGTGGTTACCAACGGGCCCGGAGTAAGGGCCGGTGAATCTTTGCCAAGCTTCTGTTCGAGAATTAGCGCATAGTTGCCGTCGGGCACGAAGCAGATTTCCTGGCTCTCCGGCTTTTCCGCTATGAGGCGCAGGTCCAGTTTCCGTGCCATTTCACGCGTCTCCGGCTTGGTCATTCCACCGACTGGAAGGAGCAGACGGTCCAGCACAGCCCGATCGATTCCCCAAAGAAAATATGTCTGGTCCTTATTCTCATCCTCGCCGCGATACATCACACCGTCGCGAACCACTGCGTAGTGACCGGTGGCAATCCACTTCGCGTCGATCGCATCGGCCTTCGCCAGAAAGTCGCGGAACTTTGTGAACGTGTTGCATCGCACGCAAGGAATGGGCGTGCGGCCGCGCTCATATTCTGAAACGAAATTGTCCACGACATCATGGCCGAATCTTGTCTCGAGATTCAGCACGTAGTGCGGAATTCCGAGCTGTTCGCACACTCTGCGAGCATCATTCACGGAATCGAGTGAACAGCACGGCCGATCGGGAACATCGTCGCCATGGCAGAACAGCTTCATCGTCGCCCCAACGACGTCGTAGCCCTGCTCAACAAGCATGGCCGCGGCGACGGACGAATCAACTCCGCCGGACATGGCAACGAGTACGCGTTCCTTCTGCATGTTCAGGCGCTGGCCATTGAGCGTGCGCGCGCCACCAAGGCCGGGAAAAGCTCTGCGACCCTGTCAATACAGTCAGGGGTGGTCATGGATCCGAGGCTCATCCGGATTGCAGCATTGGCGAGATCTGGTTTCACTCCAATTGCGTGGAGCACGTGCGACGCCCCAATGCTTCCACTCTGACACGCAGATCCACCGGAAGCCGCGACTCCCTTGAGATCAAGCGCCATCAGCAGCGACTCGCTGTCAGTACCGGGAACCGAGATGTTCAGGATGTGCGGCGCGCGATTGGCACCGCGTCCGTGAATCACTGCGTCCGGTATTTTTGCCATGATCGTATTCTCGAGCTTGTCGCGCATTCCGCGCAGCTTTGCGCATTCGGCTTCACGCTCGGCGACAGCGAGCTCGGCAGCACGGGCCAGGCCGACGGCAGCAGCAACATTTTCAGTTCCCGGCCGGCGTCCGCGGTCCTGCGTCCCACCATGTAGCAGCGGCTCGATGACAGTTCCGCGCCGAATGAAGAGTGCACCAAATCCCTTGGGTGCCCCGAACTTGTGACCGGAAATTGAAAGGAGGTCGAACATCTGCTTCGAAGCATCGATGTCGATTTTGCCGAACGCCTGAACTGCATCTGTGTGCATCACTGCACCGCGCGACTTTGTCTTCGCCGCCATTTCAGGAATAGACTGGATAACGCCGATCTCGTTGTTCACCCACATCACCGAAACGATGGCGACATTGTCATCAACCAGCGAATCGAATGACGCACCCACAACAGATCCGTTGGCATCGACTTCGAGCATGCGCTCTTCCGCGCCTTCCTTTGCTGCCTGATGAACGGCGCCGAGTATCGCCTTGTGCTCGATCGGCGTAGAGACAACCGCGTTGCGTCCTTTCGCGCGCGCACAGCGCCACACGCCCAGAATCGCAAAGTTGTCCGCCTCGGTGCCACCCGACGTAAAGCACACCTCGTCTGACCGGGCCCCGAGACACTTTGCTACCCGCTCCCGTGACTCATCCAGCGCGACTCTCGCCTCGCGTCCCCACCGATGGGTGCTGGACGGGTTCCCGAATCGCGGCCCATAGAAGGGCTGCATTGCGTCCAGAACCTCCGGCCTCACCGGAGTGGTGGCGGCGTGGTCCAGATAGATGGGCGGCTGCGTCATTAGGTGAAACTTAGGGCATGGGCGGCCAAATCCTAGCGACCCGGATGCCCCGCCGGCCCAGAGCTACGTAACACTACGTATTCTGACCGATCGGGCCGCCGCCTATCCTCGAGCGTGCACATGCTAAACACCACTCATCGAGGAGCCAATATGCCCGTAATTCGTTGTTCCACGGTTCTAGCCGCCTTGCTGTTCAATGTTCTCGTGCCCGGTTTGGTCGACGCGCAGGTACAAGCTGATCGCCCGACAATCACGGTTACCGATTTCGATTTCGGAACGGTTGCTTCCCAGATTGCCAGTGATAGGGACACAAGGAAACGGCTCGAAAAGATGGGCGTCCGCGACCATCAGGGGTTTGCCGCTCAACTAGGCGTTGGCGCGGCTGACCTCATCGTTGAACGCCTGATCGAAACTGGCTCGTTCCGGGTGTTAGAGCGTAAGCAGCTCGCCGCGATCAACCAGGAGCAAAAACTTTCGGCTGATTCGCTCGGTCTCGCGGGCGCGAATTCGACAGTGACTGCGGTACCTCTTACTCGCGCGCGCTACATCGTCACAGGATCAGTCACCCGCCTCGGGTTCGAGACCAAACACCTTGGAGGGCTGGTTGGCAGATTGGCGGGTCCGGCATTTCTGTATGGACTCGGCGCGAAGAAGCAGCTCACTGAAGTTCACCTTACTGCCCGCGTCGTTGATACTCAGACGGGGGAGATTGTCGCCAGCTTCACCGGCGAAGGCCTGTCTGATAAGGGCTGGGGAGTGACAGTCTTTGGAATGGGGGGGTGGGGATTGGGTGGCGCAAAAATGGGTTCCTCAGGCATCCAGGAGACGGCAATTGGAGAAGCCACTTCGATCGCTGCCCGCAACATCGCAGAGCGGATCAACCACGCGGGAATCGGGGGCCGATGAACCGGGAAGCTCTAACCGTAGAACTTGGCCCGTATCTCCCACAGCTTTGGAAAGAACCTTTGGGATACGGTCTTCTGCAGATATTTGGAGCCGAGCGTTCCACCGGTTCCCGTTGTGTTCGGTCCGATGATTCGCTCAACAAGTTGAACGTGCAGAAACCGCCACATGGCGAAGCCCTGCTCGTATTCGAGTAGTCCTTCAGCGAGCATTTGTAGCGGACGCTGATTCGGCTCAGTATAAACCTGCTCCAGCGTCACTGCCTGTTTGACAAGCAGCTCATCAAACAGCGCCTGCAGCGTGGGCCGGTTGAGCGCGGCGTCGATGGCAGGGTCGATGTCGCCATGTTCGCGCAGCGCATTGAGGAAATGACTGTCACGCATTCCTGACGCGGCTTCTATCGCCCGGAACTGAATGCTCTGTGACCCGCTGGAAGTGCCAAGGTATGCGCGAAATTGTGCGAAACGCTGTGGCGGCAGGGTCTCCAGCGCATTTAGCTGGGCCGTGACAATGCGCACAAGCGCGTTCACCCTCTTTACGGTTTCGACAGCGCCGAGGGTGTCGTAGTCGCCCAGGCGCTGAACAAGAATGGAAAGCTCGTGGAGAATGAGCTTGAACCAGAGCTCGCTCGCCTGGTGCACGACAATGAAGAGCAGTTCGTCGGGATGTTCTGGCGACGACTGTAATGTCTGCAGCGACAGAAGATCGTCCAGCCGCAGATAAGAGGAATAATTGATGTCCTTTTTTTCAGCCATCAGAAGGACGACACCTCGAGCTTGACTACATCATCTACACGCATTGTTTCGAAAGTGTGAAAAGGTTCGCCGTATCTTGCGCGAATCAGCGAGCCATAGTGCGCTGCCTGGTGCCGGACCACATCGTAAAGCGAATCACCATTTGGGAAAACCTCTCCTGCCTGGATGGCTGCGTCGAACTGCGAGCTGTAGCACTTGATCGCTTCCATCTTGCGTTCGAACACGTCGGAGATGTCCACGACGAAGGTCGGCTTGAGGTAGTCTTCGCGGTATGTGATGGCGTGGATCACTTTCCGCGGACGGTGCGGCGGGACTTCCGGTACCACCTTCTTGATCCCCGCCATGAAGCATGCATCGCGCACAAGCTGTGCGGCTTCGCGGTGATCCGGGTGTCGCCCTCCAAGCGCGGGCGCGATGACGATTGTTGGCTGCAGCTTCCGAATCTCCGCGGCAAGACGCGCGCGAATTTCCGGGGTGTTCGTAATTCCCGAATCGGGGAGGCCGAAATTCTGGCGCATGGTAAGCCCCATCACCGAAGCAGCGCGCGACGCTTCTTCGCCCCTTAGATCCGCCGACCCACGGGTGCCCATTTCGCCGGCAGTCAGATCGATCACGCCGGTCATGTAACCCTGGTCGGCCGATTTGATCATCGTGCCGCCACAAATCAGTTCCACGTCGTCACGGTGCGCCGCAATCGCCAGAACATCTATTGTTGTCATTCGGGAATAATATCCTGATCAGTTTGCGAGGGGCGGCCCATAGTGGAGGACTTCGCACTCTGCGCAAACGCTGTGGCTGAATTCCGCAGCGGAGCGCTCGGTTACGTATCTCTCGAGTTGCTCCCACTTTCCTTCATCATCCCGAATTTTCTTGCAGAACGCACAGATGGGGAGGATTCCTTCGAGCTCCTCAACGCGATGTTCCAGATCGTGCTTTTGATCGGCGATCTTCGAGACCAGGTATGCAAAGCCCAGGAAAAGAACCAGTCGAATCAGGGTATTCAAAGCCGCCGCCCAAAGGGGCATAACTTGATCGTCGTAGGCTACGAGCACCCAGAACCTTGCAGCAATTACGCTGACCGCAGTCCCGAGCCCGGCGGCGCGACCTAGAAACCAGGCGGCGCACCCCACAGGCGCGACGAACAGAATTGGGAAAAAAATGAATGGACTAATTACGATGTCCATCCACACTACCGCTGCCGACATTGCGAATACAAGCAGCACCCATTGGGTCCGGCGCCTGGTTTTCCGTTCGGACTGTCCGCCGTGATACGACTCAGCACGATTCCCTGCAGCGGTTGGCATCATGCGCGAAAGCTATCTCACGCCCATAACTTGTACAGCGGGAACAGGGAGCCCTTTTTGCACAATGAACCGTCAATGCTATCTCCACTCATCACCCTGGTTCAGTCCCTCGCGCTCGCGTATCTCTCAGGAATCAGCTTGTACGCGACTGTCGCCCTGCTCGGCGTGGCCACACGATTCGGGTGGGTTGGCCCGCTCCCCGGGCTGCTGGATGGATTTACAAATCCACTGGTCATCGCCGTAGCAACAATCCTCGCTATCATTGAGTTTGCGGCCACGCTAATTCCTGGCGTCGCCTCTCTCTGGGAAACGGTGCACACCTTCATAAGGCCGCCGGCAGCAGCGTTTCTTGCTGTCGCGACTGCGTGGCATACCGATCCGTCAATGATTCTGGTTGCCGGGTTGCTTGGCGGAGGATTGGGCCTTGCGACCCATGCCACCAAGCTCGGTCTCCGCGTCGCAGTTGACACATCACCGGAGCCGTTCTCGAATGGAATCGTGAACACTGCGGAACTGGGTGTTCTCGCGACAATTAGTTACCTGATCTGGAACCATCCGGTCATCGCTCTGACTACCGCACTTGTTGTCCTGCTGCTGACCATTCTGCTTGTTCGCGCAGTATGGCGCACGCTGCGAAATATTCTTCGCGGTAACTGGTTGACTGCTACTCGTACCTCAGCGCCATAATCGGATCCATTCGCG
>JBKJPM010000302.1:0-9125 GCA_046595175.1 Gemmatimonadaceae bacterium | reverse complement strand
GGAGACTCTGCCTTCCTGGACAGTGAGAGCGAGTTCGCTCGCCTCATGCGAACTCCGCAGGTTCACAGCACGCGCGACAGACCATTCACGCTTACCGGCGGCGTCATCGACCTGTTCTCCAAGAAGCGCCAGCTGCAGCGTGTGCTGGCAACGCCCGATGGCCACCTTCTTAGCCAGGATCTCGAACTCGTCGCCGACTCCATCGACATGCGCATTACGGCAAATCAGCTCGACCAGCTTTTTGCCTGGGGTCCGAAACGCGCACACGCGATCTCCCCGGACCGCGAGATTCGCGCGGATTCGATCCACGCAATCATGGACGGACGCAGCATCAAGGAAATGCGGGCTTTGAGAAAGGCGTACATGAACAGCCTTCCGGACACTGCGCGCATCGTATCAAGCGAGCGCGACTGGATGCAGGCCGATACAATCGTTGCAAAGTTTGCGCGAGCATCGGGGGACACAGCGGCGCGTACCGTGCCCCGCGAGGTTATAGCTACTGGCGATGCAAGGTCGTACTACCAGATGCCGGGCGAATCTCGTATAAAGGGACCGCCGACAATCAATTATGTTCGGGGCAGGGTTATAACCGCGGCATTTACCGAGGGACGATTGGAAATTGTGACAGTGTCGGAAAAAGCAGGCGGCGTCGTGCTCGAACCTACGAAGGTCATCAAGAAATGACGTCGCTTCCAAACGCGGTTCAAAGGATTGTCGAGCGCTTTGCGGGCGATGACCGGTCAGTAGGATTGGGGCTGGCCGCGATTGTCCGCGCAGCAAACGCCGATGGCCGGGCCATCTTCAACGACGTCGCAATCCAGTACCGGGACAATTACATCCGTGTGCTGCGTTCTGAAGGACAACACTCGGATGCAGAAGCTGGACGTCTCGGTCTCGACGAAGTTCGAACCTACCTGTCGCAGTCGGTCATTCCTCGACTGCAAAGTGAAGGTATCATTTCCGTCGAGCGGGGCGACCTCGAGGATTTCGATGCATCGCTCCGCATAGATCCTCGCCTCTGGACCGAGCTGTCAGAGCATCGCGCCGATATTGCGGAAGCGATCAGTCATTCAGGCGATCATCCGGTTACCGGCTCGGTTACCGGCTCGCATGCCGCGGCTGTTGCGCGCGGGAGCAGTGTGCTCGAAGCAGTCGGCTTGTTGAAGACATATCGCCGCAGGAATGTCGTAAAGGACGTGGCCTTGCGGCTGCAACAGGGCGAAATCGTCGGACTTCTGGGCCCTAATGGGGCGGGCAAGACAACGACGTTTTACATGATCGTTGGCCTCATTCAGCCAAACGCGGGAAACATCCTGCTGGACGGCGAGGACATCACGGGAATGCCCATGTACAAGCGCGCCCGCCGGGGAATCGGGTATCTTTCGCAGGAGCCATCGATCTTTCGAAAGCTCTCCGTCGAAGACAACATTCTCGCGATTCTCGAGACGCTTCCCATCTCGGCTTCCGAGCGTGAGGAGCGCCTGGAAAAACTACTGGACGAGTTGAGCATCAAGCGTCTGCGGAAAAGCATGGCATACGCATTGTCGGGTGGAGAGCGCCGGCGGCTGGAAATTACGCGCGCGCTTGTCACGGACCCGAAATTCATGATGCTGGACGAGCCGTTTGCTGGAGTTGACCCGATAGCAGTGCATGACATTCAGACAATCGTAGCCGGGCTGCGGCATCGCGGCATTGGCGTACTCATAAGTGATCACAACGTTGAACAAACTCTCGATATCGTTGACCGCGCGTACATCATGTTTGACGGACAGGTAAAAGTGTCCGGCACAGTGCGCGAACTTGTATTTGACGACATGGTGGCGGATATCTACCTCGGACCCACGCTGACAGCACGGCTTCGCCAGCGATTTGCGCACCTCGAAACAGGAGCGTCTGCGTGAAGCCGGGAATGAGTCAATCCACACAGATGCGGCAGGAGCTGAAGATCAATCCTCGCCTGTACCAGGCGATGGATCTGCTCTACATGCCGCTCCTGGATTTGCAGCAGCACCTCAAACAGGAACTATTGAACAATCCTTTCCTGGACCTCGTCGAGGATGAAGAGGAGGATGAGGCCGAGGAACAGGAAAATGAAAACAGTCTCTCGCAGGCCGACGAAGAGAAGGATCGCCAAGGCGAGATAGACTGGGAAGAAATCCTGCTGGACGGATTCGATACCGCCGGCGGACGACGCGAGGAACACGAAGAGCGCGAGTACTACGAGCCGGTAACGGTTGCATCCCGTGATCTCAGTGATCACCTGAGCGATCAGGTAAGTCTGCTGGAGCTCACCCCGCGACAATTGCTTCTCGCGGACGAATTCATCGGCAACATCGCAGATGACGGTTACATCTCCTGTCCGCTCCAGGACATCGTCTCGGCGTTAAACGACGTTGTCACGCAGGCAGCTGAAGGAATCGACCGCGAAATTGACGATCTTCCGCTTTATTCATTGCCCGAAGCGGGGCAGATGCTCGAGACCATACAGACACTGGATCCCCCAGGTGTAGGTGCGCGCGACCTGCGCGAGTGTCTCGTTCTGCAGCTGAAGGAAGCGGGACTGGAGCAGTCGGTTCCGTTTCGCCTGGTACGCGACTGCTTCGAGGAATTGATCAATCACCGCTGGAGCGAGATCTCCAAGCGCTTCGGGATGAGCGCGCAGGACGTGCAGAAAGCCGCCGACGAGATTGCGAAGCTGGACCCGAAACCGGGCCTGCGTTTCAGCAGCGGTGATGACAACTATATCATTCCGGACCTCATCGTAGACAAGATCGACGGTAAGTATCACGTTTTTCTCAACGACGCAAATCTTCCACGCCTCAAGCTGAGCAAGGCGTACCAGGAGATAGCACGTGACAAGAAAAAGTTCGACGGCGAGAACAAGGAGTTCATCTCCAATAAGCTGAACTCGGCGAACTGGATGATCCAGGCCATCGAGCAGCGCCGGCAGACGATGCTCAAGGTCATGAACTACATCGTCGAGCGGCAGCGGGATTTCTTCGAGAAGGGAGTTCAGCACCTTAAGCCGCTGACACTGCGCGAAGTTGCCGAGGTGATCAACATGCATGAGTCCACCGTCAGCCGCGTCACAAACGAGAAGTTTGTGCAGACCCCGCGTGGAGTGCTTCCGCTCAAGTTCTTTTTCTCGTCCGGACTCGCCACCGCCGACGGTGAGGATGTCTCCGCTCGCGGCATCAAGGCGCAGCTGCAGAAGCTTGTTCAGGAAGAGGATCCCCGCCATCCACTGACCGACCAGGCCATCGTGAATATCCTGCGCGAAAGCGGCGTCCAGATCGCGCGCCGCACTGTGGCGAAGTATCGGGACCAGCTTGGCGTACTTTCGGCCCGGATGCGAAAGCGCGTATGAGCGGCTCTTACGAGCTCGCCAACCGGATACATGCCAATCCTCTCAATCCTTTGACCACTTCGCCGCGAATCAGCGTTCTCGTTCCCGCAAAGGACGAGGCGGAAAATCTCCCTCTGTTCATGGAACAGGCGGAGACAGTTTTTGCCGCCCAGTCAGGCAATTATGAAGTTGTCGTTGTTGATGATGGCTCCGTGGATGACACCTGGAATGTTTTGCAGAAGCTTCAGGCCCGATATTCCTTCCTCCGGTCCGTTCGACATCGCTCGCAACGTGGAATTGCCGATGCGCTCCGGACAGGGTTCGTGAATGCCCGCGGAGACATTCTTGTTTTTTATCCCGCAGACCTGCAGTACAAGCCGGAGGATATTCCTTCTCTGGTCGCACCTATTCTTGCCGGCGAGTCGGACATGGTCACCGGGTACAAACAGGGAGCTTATGAGAAAGCGTTCGTCTCCGGGATATACAACCGGCTGAGCAGGGCCCTGTTCAAGGTCCCGGTGCGCGACCTGAATTCGGTAAAGGCCTATCGCCGGGAAATCATGGAGAACCTTCCAGCCCGTCCTGACTGGCACAGGTATATGGTAGTCATGGCTGCCGCTCAGGGTTACAGCCTGTCGGAAGTTCCGGTTCCACTTTATCCGCGCCATGCAGGAAAATCCAAGTTCGGCATAGGAAGAATTCCCGTCGGCGTGCTCGACATGCTGGCAGTCTGGTTCGAGCTTCGCTTTGCAAGCAAGCCGCTCCTGCTTTTCGGAATGATGGGAGCGGCGCTTTTCCTTGTCGGTCTCATTGTGGGAATCGCGGCCGTACTATGGCGGATCTTCGAGCATCAGGGATTCCGTCCGCTCCTTAATCTTGTCGAGACCTGCCTCATTGTTGGCAGCGTCTTTTTCTGCACCGGCCTGATCGGCGAGCTCGTCGCCGCCCAGAGATCAGAGCTGCGCGAGCTCCGTCGCCGTGTGGATGAAGCCTCCTCATCGCACCGAAATAACGAATGAACGTCCTCTTTCTCACGCACAATTTTCCGCGCTCTGAAGGCGATGCAGCGGGCTCATTTCTTCTCAGGCTCGCGAAAGCGCTGAAAGCGGAAGACGTGAATGTCCATGTAATAGCACCTGCAGGCCCGGGCCTGCCGAACACCGACACAATAGAAGGGATTCCGGTCGAACGATTTCGCTATGCACCGAGAAAGTTCGAGAAGCTCGCATATACTGGAAACATGGCGCAGGATGTGGCCACATCGTGGAGCGCGAGACTTACGCTCCTGAGTTTTCTCGGGGCGGATTTCGTGCACGCCGTACGCGCACGACGCTCTTTCGAGCCGGACATTATTCATGCTCACTGGTGGTTTCCCAACGGCGTGGTGGGTACCTGGCTCAAGGGCCTCACGCACCGTCCGCTCATTACAACCTTGCATGGAACTGACGTTCGTCTTGCCCGCTCCGTCGGCGTTGCGAAGCCGCTGTTCCGTCATGTGGTGCAGCACTCCACTCAGGTGACTGCTGTCTCCCGCTGGCTGGCAGATGAAGCCGAGCGCGTGGTATCGATGCAGCGTCCTACGGTTGCGCCCATGCCGGTCGCGACTGACCTGTTTTCGCCGGGTGGGCAGCGCACGCCCGCGCGTCTATTGTTCGTCGGTCGTATCAACACGCAGAAGGGAATCGATCATCTCCTGCGCTCCATGTCAAAAATGAAGACCAAAGCAACGCTCGATGTGGTGGGCGATGGTCCTGGCAGGGCAGCGATGATGCAGCTTGCTACGGACCTTGGAATCAGCGACCGCGTCAACTGGATGGGTCAGCTAAAACAGCCGCAGTTGGTCGAGTACTATAGAAAGGCCTCGGTAATGGTTGTTCCTTCGGTTGACGAAGGACTCGGCCTCGCCGCCGTCGAAGCACTCCTATGCGAGACTCCTGTCGTCGCATTTAACTCTGGCGGGCTGACTGATGTTGTCCGGGATGGACAGACTGGAGTTCTGGTTCCACCGGGCGATATGCAGGCCCTGGCCGCCGCTCTCGACGAAATTCTTGCTTCGGAAGAGCGGGGAAGAACGCTGGGTGTTGCGGGCCGTATCTACGCGCTGGCCACATTTGCGCCGGAATCCGTGGCCCGCCGGTACGCCGGTATATATCGTCAGGCTCTTGACGGGTCTCCCTCATAAGCGAATCGTTCGCTGACGGGGCTTAGTCTCGCGGCCCGGCTCAGATCTCTAACTAAAAAGTATGGCAAAATCGCAGGAGAAATTGCGCCGGCAGCCCGCCGCAAAGCCTGAAGCGTCGGCGCTCGCATATTGGCCGCGTTTTGCCGTTGGAATGGCGTCCGCGGTTTACGCCGTGTGTACGCTCATGCTCGCGTGGCCAGCACTCGCTGGAAAATTTCTTGTAAGCGGACACAGCGATCAGTACATCGCTGGATTTGCATTCCGGGACTTTGCGGCCCAGTCACTTCGCAGCGGCAATGGATTCCCTCAATGGAATCCATATCTCTTTGGCGGAATGCCCTACGTGGGCGCGATGCACGGCGATATTTTCTATCCAACGTTCCTGCTCCGTCTTATCATGCCTACCGACGCAGCGATGACGTGGGGATTTGCGATCCATCTTTTTCTGGCAGGACTTTTCACATTTCTTTTCCTTCGCGCCTCACTCGATAAGGACACTCCCGACCAAATCGTTCCGCTCGGCTTTTACGCCTGCCTGATTGGCGGATTGGCCTACATGCTGGGTGGACAGATATCTTCGCTCGTCTCCCCCGGGCACGACGGGAAACTGTTTGTAAGCGCGCTATTTCCTCTGGGACTGTGGGCGCTGATTCGCGGAATACGCGATGGCCGACAGTGGGCATGGGGCGCATTCGCCCTGATCACTGGAATGGCCGTCATTAGTCCACATCCGCAGCTGCTGCAATACATGCTGCTCGCAAGCGGCGCGTATGCAATCTTCCTGGCCGTCCGCTGCGTCAAGGGCGGGCGATACACTTCTTCGGTCGCGATACGGAGGCTGGGTTTTGCTCTCGGTGCAGTCCTGATCGGAGCTGCGATTGGCGCGATACAGTATTTGCCGGTACGCGAATACGTTCCCTGGTCGCCACGTGCGGGTGGCCTTCCGGATTACTCAATCGCTACGTCGTATGCCTGGAACCCTGAGGAAATATTCAACGTCTACCTGCCTCAGTTTAGTGGTATGCTCGACAGCTACTGGGGTCGCAATGGGATTCATCTCCATAGTGAGTATATCGGCGTTGCAGTACTCATTCTCGTTGGCGCCGCGTGGCTAAACCTGAAGGGAAGCGCGCGCCGGTCGCAGGTAATTTTCTGGAGCGCGACTCTACTGATCGCCCTTTTGTGGGCTATGGGCAGCAGCACTCCGTTCTACCGGATTCCATACGCTTTGGTGCCTGGGACGAAATTCTTCCGGGCACCGCAGACCGTGTTTTTTGTCGGCAGTCTGGCAATCGCATTTCTTTCGGCGGTGGGCACGGAGCGATTGCTCCGCGGCAATCTCCCCAAGCGCTATCTGATCGGATGGGGAGTCTTCGCGATCGTCGTCGGACTTTTCGCGTTCATCGGTGGACTGACATCGATCGCAACATCGATGGCGCCGGACCAGCTGGCCGATCGCGCGGCTGCGAATGCAGGCGCGGTTCTCGCTGGCGCCTGGCGATCCGCACTAGTCGTATTTCTTACGCTCGCTGTGTTCTTCGCTCATGACCGGGAAAGACTGAGCGTCCGAACGGCTGTGTATGCGCTGACGGCTGTCGTCGTCATGGATCTTTGGTCGGTCATCCACAAATACTGGATTTTTTCCGAGCCCGCGTCCTCGCTGTATGCCAGCGACGCGGTGATCGACTACCTGAAGAAAGACACGGAACCCGGACGTGTGCTCACGCTGCCACCTGAAGGTCCAGCGCAGCGCGATCCAAACCTCACGGGTGACGGACTGATGGTTCACAAGGTCCGTACGGTCCTCGGCTACCACGGTAACGAGCTCGGACGGTATGACCAGTTGTCGGGCAAGAGCCAGGATTACGGCCCAATTGTCAGTCCACTATTTTGGCGCCTGAATAACACGCGCTATGTGATGACGGACAATGGGGGAATCAGCCAGCTCCAAAAAGTTGCGGGGCCAGCGAAGGATGCGGCAGGCAACACAGTTTTCCTGTACAAGACGCCTGGAGAAAACCCATACGCCTGGGTAACACCTGCTAAAATTCGCGCGGCCGATCTCCCGGCAGTGCGGACGTTGATGGATCAGCGTTTCGATCCCCGCTCAGTCGCCATCTTCGATTCAGCCGCCGCAATCACGCCAACCCCGAACCTGAGCAAGGTGCCCGCTCCGCTGCCTATCAAGGTCAGCACGGTCCGCTACGCACCTGGCCGGGTCACGCTCAAGCTCGACGCACCTGCACCGGCCGGAAGCGCACTGGTGGTTTCCGAGAATTTTTTTCCCGGTTGGCGCGCCACTTCCGGTGGGCAAGATCTCAATGTCGCCCGAGTCGATTTCGTACTGACAGGGGTCGAATTGAAGGAAGGGAATTCAGATATCGAATTGTCCTTCCACAGCGCAGCTTACGAAAAAGGAAAGATGATTACACTGGCTGCGCTTGGAGTCAGCATATTGTTGCTTATGATCGGAGTTGTCGTTGAACGGAGGAGAGCTATTGCCTGAGAAGGCAGTCGTCATTGTACCCACTTATAACGAGAGCGATAATCTCGCGCGTCTGGTCGACCGTGTGCTCGCCCAGGACCCGCGGCTGGACATTCTCGTTGTGGATGACGGATCTCCGGATGGAACTGGTGCTATTGCCGACCGCATCGCGGCCGAAAATCCGCGCGTGAATGCAATCCATCGGTCTCGCAAACTTGGGCTGGGCACAGCGTACATAGCCGGATTCCGCTGGGCGCTGGAGCGCGACTACGATTACATCTTCGAGATGGACGCGGATTTTTCCCACGACCCGCGGAAACTTCCCGAGATGCTGGAAGCGATCAAGGACGCGGATGTAATCATTGGCTCGCGCTATCAACACGGTCAGGTCAACGTAGTCAACTGGCCCATGAGCCGGTTGTTCTTGAGCTATGGCGCAAATATTTATGCACGTGCTATCACAGGCCTTCCTGTTTTCGACGCGACGGCCGGGTTCAAATGCTTCCGCCGAAAAGTGTTGGAGACGATCGACTTGGCTGCTATCAAGTCCAATGGCTATTCCTTCCAGATTGAAATGAACGTCAGGGCCTGGAAGCGCGGATTTCGGATCAAGGAAATTCCGATCGTGTTTGTAGACAGAACCTCCGGACAGAGCAAGATGTCCAAGCAGATCTTTAGGGAAGCTGTTTGGATGGTCTGGCGGCTCCGTTGGTGGTCGCTGGTCGGAAAGCTGTAGTGATCGAATTCGGGCGGCCGTTCTACAAGATGAGCGGTTCCGGGAATGACTTTGTCTTTTTTGACGCGCGCGATGAACCCGCAGGAAAACTGGAAAGCGCAGAGTTAATCGATAGACTATGTGCCAGAGGCCTTGGGATTGGAGCCGACGGGGTAGTGTTCCTGGAACGGTCCAACATCGCGGACGTGGCGCTCCGGTACTTTAACCGCGACGGCACATTGGCCGATCTGTGCGGTAATGCGAGCCTTTGTACAACCCGTCTCGCCACTGAGCTCGGCGCCGTAGACCCGAAGGGATTTCGGCTGGAAACGGGCTCCGGCGTCCTGGCCGCCAGGATCCGGGATGGTCTCCCCGAAATCGACCTCGCTCCCGTCCG
>JBKJPM010000295.1:0-6682 GCA_046595175.1 Gemmatimonadaceae bacterium | reverse complement strand
CTATCCTCGTTGGGCGGCACATGCGTTCGTAGCTCAATTGGATAGAGCATCTGACTACGGATCAGAAGGTTGGGGATTCGAGTTCCTCCAGGCGCACTAAAACAACTCCGGACAAATGTCCGGGGTTTTTTTTGTTGCCAGGGGCTGAAAGGCGCCCTCCGATCGATAGAGACTATAAAGATGGATGCCTCTGCTTCGAGAGCTTCTCGGGCGAGAAACGACGGCTGATGCCCGTCCCTCAGGACTGGGAGCAGATGTCCGTTCCGGATCTTCAAAAACTGTGCAGCGAAGCGAAGCGGGTCGTTCGCTGCGGAATTCGGTAGCCTAGAATTCCCGCTTCTTCATTTCTTTAAAGAATCGCTCCTGTTCATCCAGTGCCTTGAGCGCGGCCTCGTCGGTCGGAAGATCAGCACGGGTGATATCGTAGCGTTTTCCAAATCCTTTCTTTCCCTGCGAATTCGCAGCCTTTGCCGCGTTCTTTCTCGCTAGCGCTGCGAGCTTCTTGTCGTCGATCACGCACACTCCGGGTTTAGACATTGTCGACTCTATTAATCTAGGAAGATGCGCCGACTTTTACCTGTGGTTTTCGTTAAGTTTTTGAATCTGCGCCCGTAGCTCAATCGGATAGAGCGTCTGACTTCGGATCAGAAGGTTGGGGGTTCGAGTCCCTCCGGGCGCGCTGGTAGGGTGTTGCAGTATTCGCGGTTACGCATCTTGACAAAAATTAGCTCAAGAACGGGATGTTGTGACTACGCACGAAATGGAATGAGTCTATTTTCCACACCCCCTTTCCGGAGAGTCGAGTGAGATTGAATCTGACGAGAACTATCGGAGTAGCTGCTGCAGCGCTCTTGGTCACCAGCGCTCTTGCATTTGCACAAAAGTCCCCCAGCATATGCAAGGACGGCACAACCAGTACATCGAGTGGACGAGGAGCATGTTCAGGTCATGGCGGAGTTGACACCGAAGCCAGTGCCGCGGCAAGGAAAGCTGAAAAGGACGCCGCGAAGTCTGCCAGGAAAGTTGCAAAGGACGTGAAGGTGCGAGGCGCGGAGGTGCGCAACGCTGCAAAATCCGCGAAAAGGGCAAAGTCATCCATCTGCGGCGACGGAACAGTTTCTGAGACGACTGGCCGAGGGGCATGCTCGGGGCACGGGGGCGTAAAGCGGGAGGAGACCATGAAGGCAGGAAGCCCGGTCTCGCCGCCTATTGTATCGCAACCCACTCCGCGGGCTTCGAATCGTGCCCGCGAAAGAGCTAACCCGCGATCAGCGGTGATCGCCGGCAACGGCAGCGCCGAGGATACAAATCCCTCCGGTGCCATAGCCAAGTGCAAGGATGGATTGTATTCCCACGCTCGCGGACGTCGCGGAGCGTGCGGGCATCATGGCGGAGTTGCGACCTGGATGTAATGGTAAAAAGCTAACGCGGCGCTGCTTCCGGGCTGGCCTGTTGTAAAAGCTGCGCGACATTTCCCTGAGCGTGAGCGTTGTTTTGACGTTTGCGCTCATGGGCAATGGCAGCAATCACTTCCGGGCCATTCCGGCAATTTGTTTTAGGTTTATTCTAGCGTTCTGCTTGACTCTGGATCAGAAGGTTGCGGGGTTCGAGTCCCTCCGGGCGCGCTGGCATTTTCCCCTCTAGACTCTCATGCGCGCTCAACTTCTCTCCGCCGGTGGCTTGCTGATCATTGCCGGATGCCTGCCTTCGGCGTTGCGAACCGGGCCGGCGACGACTGCGGCAATCACGCCCTCCGACGTTCGTGCCAGAATCTTCATTGTAGCGGATGATTCGATGCTCGGGCGTCAGTCCGGCTCTGTGGGGAATTTCAAAATGACCGAATACGCAGCGAGAGAACTTGGGCGCATGGGTCTCGAGCCTGCGGGCGACAACGGAACATTCTTTCAGGTCATTCCCATGGTAGCGCGCCGCCCCGACCCTGCGGCCGTGCTTATCGCCGGGGGCGACACGCTTAGGCTCTTCACAGACTTTGTACCAATTCGCCCGACGTCAACAGCTCGCCTTGGAACCCGCATTGAAATCGCCGCAGTGCCTGTGGTTTACGGCGGAACAGCGGGAGACACGACACTGCTTCTAGACAAGAACATTGTCGCTGGACGGCTGATTGTTTTCGACGCCGCAGTAGGCAGCGACGGTCAACGCACAGCCACATACACGACCGCGGCCGGCACCGAGAGCGTCAAATATCCCGGCGCAGCAGGGATCGCCATCTCCGCCCTCGACCTCCAGGCCAATGCCAGTGCGCTTCAACGACCGAACTCCGGCCTTCTCAACTCGAACACGGCTGTCCGATCGCCGCCCGGCGGAATTCTGATAAGCCGCGACGCAGCGAAAAAATTGATGGGTGCAGATATCAGCCAGCTTGTGCCTGGCACCCTTGGCCGGGCCGTCACCGCACGAACAGGATTTCTCGACAGCGCGGTTAAAGCTCCCGCTCGAAACGTAGTCGCGATGCGTCGCGGGTACGATCCGATTCTCCGCGATCAGTTCGTTGCTGTCGGTGCGCACAGCGATCATCTCGCACCGGCGCCAACTGCCGTCGAGCACGATTCACTGCGCGCATTCAACCGGATCATGCGTCCGGACGGAGAGAGTCGCGCGGGAGCGGTGACCGCACAGCAATGGCAACAGATTCTGGCAATACGCGACAGTATGAGAAAAATCCGCCCACCAAGAATGGATTCAATTTTCAACGGGGCGGATGACGACGGCTCCGGCTCCGTTGCGCTTCTCGAAATCGCCGAGCTGTTTGCAGCTGAGCCGCCACGGAGGCGGTCGGTTCTTTTCGTATGGCACACTGGCGAGGAAGCGGGATTGCTTGGGTCGATGTACTTCGTCGATCACACAACCGTACCGCGTGATGCGATCGTGGCGCAGGTCAACATGGACATGGTCGGGCGCGGACGCAAAGAAGACACGCCGCATGGGGGTCCAAGAAATCTCGAAGCAATTGGCATGCGCCGACTTTCCACCGACCTCGGAGACGTTGTGGACTCAGTCAACCGCCGGAGATCGGTCCCGTGGAATATTGATCTCAGCTTCGACACGCCCGGACATCCGCAGAATCGTTATTGCAGAAGCGACCACCGGAACTACGCACGTGTCGGAATTCCCATTGTGTACTTCTCGCGTGGTCACAACAGGGACTACCATGCTGTGACTGACGAAGCCGAATACATCGAGTACGATGCTTTGTCCCGTGTTGCGGGATTCGTGCATGATGTAGTGACGGCACTCGCTGACAGGAACGAAAGGCCGCGGATAGACCAGCGGATGCCGAACCCGCTGGCACCCTGCAGGCAATAGTCCTCTAGAGAATCTTCCGGCCGAACAGGCTGCGGACCAGATCCACCGACAACTCCGCCGTAGTGTTGCGAAGGTCGAGCGTGGGATTATTCTCGACGAGATCGATGCCCACCAGCTTGCCTGAGTCCGAGATGAGTTCCATCGCAAGGTGACCCTCGCGAAATGTTGCACCGCCTGGAACCGGAGTTCCCACCCCGGGCGCTTCATACGGGTCGAGCCAGTCAAGATCACATGAAACATGTACGCCAGCGGTTCCATCCAGTGCGCGAGCGAGCGCATCCGTCATCACCGCCTTCAGCCCCCGCTCGTCGATCTCCCGCATGGTAAACGCTCTCACTCCAAAGTCGGAGATGTGCTGCTTCTCCGATGGATCGAGATCGCGAATTCCCACGAGTGCGACATTCTTTGCGAGTACGGCCGGTTTTGCGCGCGAGATGGAAGACAACTCCGGATCGCCGTGACCGAGGAGATGCGCGAGCGGCATTCCGTGAATGTTGCCGGTCTCCGACGAATCCGGCGTGTGCAGATCCGCGTGAGCATCGAGCCAGAGCAGTCCGATGCGTTTCCCTTTGTCATGAAACGCGCTCGCAACACCCGCAACTGAACCGGCAGCGAGTGAATGATCGCCGCCAAGACACAGAGGAACAAAGCCTTCATTCACTGCCGTTTCTGTTTCTGCCGCGAGCTCGCGGCATAGATCTATGATCGCGGAGAGGTAGGAGCGGCTCTTTCCGCGCGCCGTGAGATCTTCGCGACGGGCTACTTCAAGATTTCCCACGTCGTCAACTTCATTGCCAATTGCTCCAAGCCGTTCACACAGCTGCGCGATTCTAAGCGCGGAAGGGCCCATGTCCACGCCACGCCTGCTGGCGCCGAGATCGAGCGGAACTCCAATGGTGCGTATTCGGGTCATGTCTTAAGAATACGCAATGAACCGAGACCGTGTTTAGCCCGAGGCTGATCCCGAAGCGGGCGATTTACGCTCCCGCAGAATCTCCAGCGCCTTTTCCGCCTGGGCACGCCATTCAACACCTGTCATTTTGTTGCACAGACGTTCATAGTCCAGTGTGCCTTCGTGCGGAGGAACGGTAAAGAGGTATCTCGGCGCGTGACGGAAACGTTCGACTTCGAGAGGAAATGTCTCGAGGAGAGCATGCTGCGAAGTGAATGCGTCGAACATCTGGCGCTTGATTGCCTTTGTATCCTCGTCCAGCTCAACCGTCTTTTCACGCGCCCCGGGGAAAGGCAGGAAATTGAAAAGCCTGCGCTTTCCTTCGTAGTTGTGATATGAAGTAAGCTCCATAATCACTGGGGCGAACAAACCTTCGCGGCGCAGGATTCCACAGGCCATGTGCACGGCGAATGCAGTCGAGTCGTGGTCGGAGTGTCCGCCTTCATATGGGTGCGTAAGAACGACATCCGGCTTCAGCTCCGAAAGCAGGTCCACGACCTTATGGGTCAGCTCAACGAGGTGGAACGCCGCCTCTCCATCCACGAAGCCGAGACCGCGTATCTGCTCCGGGGCCATGCCGATTATCCAGAGAGCCGCAACGACTTCATCCCGTCGCGCCTGTGCGTAAGCACCACGGCTGTGAAAGCCCTTGCGAAGCGCATATTCTTCGTCGCGCGGCGCGCCGTCCGTGACGTGGACAACCGTTGAATCTGGAATCCCTCGGAGCACGGCACCTGCCCCGATTGCTTCATCGTCAGGATGCGCCACGATGACCATCAGTGACGGCAACGCGTCGAGAGAGGTTCCTACAGCCGTGAGGCGTTCCAGGATCGCGCTCGCGACATCACCCTTGAGGCCGAAGCGCGCGTCCCTGTGTTTCCGAACCCATACCGATGCCGCGGAAAAGGGCGAGGGCCGCGAAGGCGCCGTGAGCAACGACAGATCTCGGGGAACGATGGGCTCCGGCCCGGCTATCAGCGTTGACTGGGTTGAATGATCCCGGGAATCCGAATCGCCGCCGGCTGTAACATCCCTAAGGTCCCAGAGCGTTTTTCGCGGTGAGTCGGTGCTCGTGGTTATTGCTTTTGGTTCCAACTCGTCAGCAGCCATCAATATTCCTCAGGACCTTTGCACAACTTGAGTGCTCGTAAGGGTCCGTACCCGCCAAGAGGGGGCAAATCATATGCCCTATAAACATCCGTTAGATACGACACTGCCGCCGGGCCCGAAGGTCCGGCGGCAGTTTTGAACGAGATTAAAAGAGCGAGTGCGATGCCTCGACCTTGAATACCGTGGAGTTAGAGCCTTGATTTGGCATATTAAACGCCACACCGGCTCCCAACCCGAGACCTGAGCTTCCCTGCCATAGCACAAGAGCACCGGGCTGAATGGCGTTGTATCCGCCACCGTTGAGGTAAGTAACCTCAGGTGCCAGACTCACCGTGCCTGAGGACATGGTGTTGAGCTTGATTGGTGCCCGTAAGCGTCCGAAGAAGGAGCTCGACCCGAAATTGTAGCTCGCAGATCCCTGGTACATGACTCGGCTTGCCGCAGGATGCAGATCCAGTCCACCGGCCAATACTACGCCGTCACCCTGATCACCCGCCCTAGTCAGCGCAGTGCCAGGAACGTTCTTATTAGCGAAAGCGTATCCAACGCTGAGGTTTGCGCTCGCTTCCGGGGAAAGGCGGAACCGAAGTCCGGCTGAGGGCTTGAACACAAACACTGATGTCTTTCCGGTTCCGGTTCCATAGCTGAGGCGATAAGCCTGAACACTAAAAATGGGGGCAACGTCGCCGCCGCTCGGGCCAAAACCGATTCCAGCGAACTGCAGATTCGTATTATTGGTGTCGACCTCTCCAGTACCGTAGATGTATCCCGTCCACTGGGCCTGAACAGGCGCAGCCGCGAGTACCACCGCAGACATCAGAACTGCCGCCATTTTGATTGATCGCATTTTCGTTCTCGTTGATATTGGTAGTCGTACTTCTTCACTAAGGGTCGTGAAATTGGCCCTCGCGCGAACGACTATAAAACGCAAATGCCAGTCCACTTCTGGAGATTTTTAGGTCAAGTTCTCCAAAAAATCCGCTTTCGGGACATCCAGCGAACAATAAGAACAACCACAACAGTTTCGATCAGACTTCTCAAAATCGACTGCCCTGGTGACCCTTCAAGGACGCCGCGAATGGGTGCTATAAGCTCGAGCAATGTACCGAGGAATACACTGAAGAGGACGTAGCAGAGCAGCGGGTTGTGACCTACATCTATCAGAGGAGCCGCAATCCGCCGACGCCTCATAAGATCGACAACACCGAAAAAGCTCACTAGCAGCAGCCCCGCCAATCCCATGACCGTGAAGTAGTAGGACAACGTGTCCGGCGTCTTATGAATCCCTCCTTC
>JBKJPM010000285.1:0-13268 GCA_046595175.1 Gemmatimonadaceae bacterium | reverse complement strand
GCATAATCAGTCAGCGTCCGCGCTCCTGCCCTTCAGGGCCAAGCCGCGCCCTGCGGCCGAAGTTCCTGTTATCCGCCCGGCGTCCCCCAAGGATGCCAGCGCGATTGCGGAGCTGGTGAGCGCGTTCGTAGCGGACGGGCTTATGCTGCCCCGCACCCGGGACCAGATCCTCAGCAACATTGACAGTTATGTGGTTGCGGCGCGCCGCGGCGGACCCGTCGTCGCGTGTGCGGCGCTGGAGGAGTTCTCTCCCTCACTGGCTGAGGTTGCCTGCGTAGCGGTTTCCCGCAGCGAGCATGGAAATGGACTGGGCAGTCTCGTCGTCCTCGGTGTGGAGCAGCTGGCCCGTGCCCGCCAGATCGAAGAGCTTTTTGCGATGAGCCTGAGCGATCGTTTTTTTCTCTCGCTCGGATACAAGGTCGCCTCGATCTCGAGGTACCCTGAAAAGCTGGCTCGCTACGAGCAGTTAAAGGCGGAGGGCGTGAGCGTCGTGCCCAAACGCTGCTTCAAGAAGCTGCTGACCGAAGACACGGCTCTCCTCTCCGGAGCCTCGAATGAGACCGAATCCGCGCCTTCACGGAAGCTCAGAGCCCTATAGCTGGCACCTGCCTTGCCTTTTCAAAGGGCACTTCAACAGGCAGTGTTCATGACCAAAAAAGAGAAACAGAAGGCAACCTGGGCGCTAATCAGCGCCGGCTCCGCGATGCTCGCTGGGGCAGTGGTTGACCGTGCTTTGAGCAGAAGCTTCAGGTCCTACTACTCCGACCGTTCTCCTGCAGATCCAGCCAGCAGGGATTTTTCCTGGATTCGGGCCATGGCGTTCACGGCCGGTACCGCGGCGCTCGTCGGAATGACACAGCGAGCTGCGCTCCGCGGAGCGGCGCTCGGCTGGAAGAAAAAGACCGGTAAGCTTCCGCCGCGCCGATAGTAGCCCCCCCTGAAACAAAAGGTCCCCGGGTACCGTACTGGAACTCGGGGACCTTTTTTTCTGTAAGGAGAACGGATGCACCAGAACGGATATTCGAAATCAATCATTCGCTCGGGGATCAGCTTTGGGAGCGCCCTCGCGATCGCAATCTCATGGAGCGTTCATCATTCAGTTCTCTGGGCGATCATCCAGGGATTTTTCTCCTGGCTCTACGTGATCTACTACGTTTTCACGCGATAATACATTTGCAGGAAGAAAAGAGTCCGTCGGTCCGTCGACGGGCTTTTTTTGTTTCCATGCGCGTTTAAGAGCCCGAACGTAATTTCGGACTATGAATAACCTCTATCTCTCGATCCTCCTTTTCCCGGCGTCAGTAAGCGCCCAGGAACGAATCGACAGCGTAATGAACGCACGGGTTCGAGACGAAGGATTCAATCGCTCGAAGGTTCTCGAAACAGCTACGATCCTTTCAGACGGATTCGGTCCGCGCCTGGCTGGGTCCGAAGGTTGGCGAAGGGCGGCGCGGTGGGCTGAGGATAGACTGGCTTCATTCGGCGCGAAAAATGTTGCGCTCGAGCCTTGGGGCCAGAGAGGCAAGGGATGGGAACTCGACGGTTACTCGGTCGAGATGACAGCGCCCTACTACCTGAATGTCTACGCCATGCCGAACGCATGGGCACCCTCGATCAGGGGAAATCTTACGGGCTCTCCCGTACTCGTGAGCATTCGCGGAGACTCGGACTTCGTGAAGTACCGCGGGAAGCTGCGCGGAAAAATCGTCATGAATGGCAGACCGTCCGCCGTTCGGGGGCGGTTTGAACCTGGGGCGCGTAGACTCACTGATGCGTATCTCGACTCAATCTCCAGGCTTACAGATCCGGGAGATCCGAAGGACTACTGGGAGGATATCGATAGCTGGCAGGAGTCGATGAAACAGCGAAACCGCATCATCGAGTTCTACCAGAAGGAAGGCGTTGCGGCAGTGCTGAACGGCAGCGGCAACTCAAATGCGCTTTCAACCTCATCTTTCCTTGGATACTCGACGGATCGCAGCCAGGCAGTTCCAACCTTCACGCTGTCCAGGGATCACTTCTCCAGGATTTTTATTCTGGTCGAGCGCAACGCGCCCCAGGTGAAGCTTAATCTCACACTGCGCACTCACTACACCAGAAGGGACTCGCTCGGTTACAACGTGATAGCCGAGATCCCTGGAACTGACCCGGCTCTCGCCAGCGAAGTCGTGATGCTTGGCGGGCATTTTGATTCGTGGCAGGCGGGCACTGGCGCAACTGACAACGGAGCGGGCTGTGCGGTTGGGATGGAAGTAATTCGAATCCTGAATGCCGTGGGTGCGAAACCGCGCCGCACAATCCGGCTCGCAATGTGGGACGGCGAGGAGCAGGAAGATTATTTCGGTTCGGGCGGTTATGTACTCAATCACTTCGGCGATCCAAAGACAATGAAGCTGAAGCCAGATCATTCGAAATTGTCAGCGTACTATAACCTCGATTCAGGCACCGGCAAGATTCGCGGAATTTCATTGATGGGAAATCGTGAAGCGCGGCCTATTCTTGCGGCGATGCTTGCGCCCTTTGCCGATCTCGGCGCTGCAACTGTCAGCATCCGCAACGATGCAGGAACTGACATGGTTCCTTTCTGGGGAGTCGGGCTTCCCGGATTCAACTTTTTGCAGGATCCAATCGACTACGGAACGCGGACCCATCACACCAATCTGGACATCGCAGACTATCTGCTGGAGGACGACCTCAAGCAGGCTGCCGTTGTGATGGCATCGGTTGTTTATCACACTGCGATGCGTAACGACAAAATCCCGCGGGTTGCTCTGCCAAAGCCGAGGAAATAGCTCAGCTGGACACCTCGCCCAGGGGGTGAGCGAGACATATAATAGGACTCGCCACCCTAACATCAGGTAGACTGGATGCACTCTTACCGTTTTCGCCTTGCGCTTGCCGTTTCGATTCTTTGTCCGCTGGCAGCGGGCGCCCAATCCAAGACTCCTTCAGTAATTCCGGCATTTGAAATTGCCGACCTGGACCGCAGCACTCGTGCTTGCGCGGATTTCGACCGGTTCGCAAATGGAGGATGGCTGGACAAGAATCCTGTCCCTGCGGCGTATACGAGCTGGGGACCTTTCACGGTACTGAGTGACAGAAATGGTCTCGTGCTCAGGGACGTTATTGAGCGGGCACAAAAGCAGGCGGCGACCACCCGAAATCCCGACACAAGGAAGCTGGGTGATTTTTATGCGAGCTGCATGGATTCCAGCCGCGTCGAGACATTGGGGTCGACTCCGCTCAAGGCACCCCTCGCCAGAATTGACGCAATTGCGTCACGTACCGATTTGCTCACTGCCATCACCGAACAGCAGAAATACGGGAATTCCGGTTTCTCACTCAACGTGGATCAGGACGCAAAGAAGAGCGACCGAATGGTTGTGTCGCTCACTCAGGGTGGATTGTCCCTTCCGGATCGGGACTACTACCTAAAGACGGACGCTGCATCCCAGAAAATTCGCGACGGCTATGTCGATCATCTTACGAAGATGCTGCAGCTGGCCGGCGAAGCACCCGCTGCTGCCCAAGCCGACGCACAGCGAATTCTTTCACTCGAGACTGTGTTCGCAAAAGCCTCGCGCTCGCGAGTAGAGCTTCGCGACCCCAACCTGAACTACAATCTGTTGACAGTAGACAGTTTGGCCCGTCTCGCTCCGGCGGTGAACTGGCAGCAGCTGCTGCCGGGAATTGGAATCAGGGGCGCGAAGCAAGTCGTGGTGGAGCAGCCGGGATTCTTGTCCGCGTTCAGCAGCGAGCTCACCAGTCGGCCGATCGCGGACTGGAAGGCGTACCTGCGGTGGAAGACGATTAACCGGATAGCGCCCTACCTCAGTAGTGCGTTCGTGAACCAGAATTTCGTTTTCTCCTCGACGCTGACTGGAGCAAGGGAGCTGCAGCCGAGGTGGAGACGTTGCATTCGAATTGCCGATACTTACCTGGGTGATGCGCTTGGACGCGAATATACAAAGACGCATTTCACGCCTGCTGCCAAGGCGAAGATGCTGACGATGGTCAGCAACCTTCGTGCAGTAATTCGCGATCGGATCAGGAACGCTGACTGGATGAGCGAGGAAACGCGAAAGCAGGCACTGGTAAAGCTTGGCTCGTTTACGCAGAAGATCGGCTATCCCGAGTCATGGAGAGACTACAATACAATTCGAATTGACAGGAATTCCTACGCGTCGAATGCCGACAACGTGATTCGTTTCGAGCGTGCGAGGAACCTCGCCAAGTACGGAAAGCCGGTGGACAAGGCGGAATGGCTCATGACCGTTCCAACGGTCAACGCGTACTACAATCCGTCGCTTAACGAGATCGTATTCCCCGGTGGACGCCTACAGCCTCCCTTCTTTCATGTGTCCTACGACGACCCGGCGAACTATGGCGGAGTGGGCGGGACGATCGGGCATGAGATGTCTCACGGATTCGACGATCAAGGCCGTCAGTTCGATGCACAGGGAAATCTTCGCGATTGGTGGACCACCGAGGACGGTCGCAGGTACACGGACCGCGCCAACGTTGTCGAGCGTCAGTATTCTTCCTACCAGGCAGCCGAGAGTCTCTATGTAAATGGAAAGCTCACGCTCGGAGAGAACCTGGCGGATGTCGTGGGAGTGTCGGTCGCACTAGAAGCGATGGAGCGCGCGATGAACAACAAGCCGCGAAAGATTGTAAGTGGCTTTACTCCAGAGCAGCGGTTCTTCCTGGCGTACGCGCAGGCGCGACGATCCAACATTCGTCCGGAACAGCTCAAGGTGCAGATCCGCACCGATCCGCACTCACCCGGAAAGTTCCGGATCAATGGCCCGCTCTCCAACATGCCGGAATTCGCGAAGGCATTCGGGTGCAAGGAAGGCGACGCGATGGTGCGGCCGGATTCTATTCGCGCGAGAATCTGGTAGTGCTGGACAGGCGCGAGTTCCTCGGCAGGTTCACAGCTGCGGGGCTCGCGTACGCTCCTGTCTTTAACACCGGAGCGATTTCCTCCGCGGTAAGGGCGGGCCGCGATTTCGCGGGTGCAGCGCCATTGTCTCTGGCGGACGACGAATTGTATTGGGCGCAGATACAGCGCGCCTTCGATACAGATCGCACAATGATCAACCTGAACAATGGCGGCGTCAGTCCAACGCCGACCCACGTTCTCGAAGCCATGATTCGGGATCTGCGATTTACAAACGAGCTGCCAGTCGAGCACATGTGGCGTGTTCTCGAACCGCGCGTCGAAAGCGTAAGGCGCGACCTGGCGCATGACTTCGGATGTGATCCCGAGGAAATGGCGATCACGCGCAATGCATCGGAAGCCAATGAGATTGCCATTCTCGGCATGGACCTCCAGCGTGGCGACGAGGTTCTCGTAACCAACCAGAATTACGGGCGGATGCTGAACACCTGGAACCAGCGGGTTCAGCGTGAAGGAATCGTTCTCAAGCAGATCTCGTTTGAAGTGCCGCCGAGGTCGCAGGATTACCTGCTTCAGCGAATTCGCGACGGAATAACCACGAAGACGAAAGTCATCGAGATTCCGCACATAACGAATCTCACGGGGCAGATTCTTCCGATCAAGGAGATCGTGGCAATGGCGCGTCCACTCGGAATTGAGGTTATTGTGGACGGAGCACACGCATACGCGCATTTTCCATTCACTCGCGACGAACTCGGCGCCGACTATTACGGGACGAGTCTGCACAAATGGCTGCTCGCGCCAATTGGCACCGGCTTCCTGTATGTACGAAAGGGAAAGATTCCGAAACTCTGGCCGTTGATGGCCGGCAATCCCGGACAGGAAGCAGATATCAGGAAGTACGAGGAGATCGGGACGCATCCCGCAGCAAACCACAATGCGATTTCGGCAGCGCTCGCATTTCATCGAGCTATTGGGTCGGATCGCAAGATTGCGCGTTTGCGTTTTCTGCGCGATCGGTGGGCGAAGCGGCTCGCCGCGGAGAACCCGCGTTTCAGGATCCTCACGCCGCTGGATTCTCCCTTCTCTGGTGCACTTGCAATGGTTCATGTCGAGGGGATGAAACCCGGCGAGCTGGGTGCGTGGCTGATGTCGAAGTACAGGATCGTGACGACACCGATCGTTCACCCCGAATTCGATGGACTGCGCATAACACCGAACGTGTACACGACGACCGATGAAATCGACGTGTTCGCCGATGCGATGACCAAGGCCGTTCGCAGCGGAATAGCATGACATACAAACGAGGCATGAATGAAACGACGTGATTTTGTTGCTCGCGCCGCCTATACGGCTGCGGGGTTTGGAATCCTCAGGAATCTGGAAGCGTGCCAGACCATGGGAGGTCCGGCGGTTCTGCCGGGCTCGTTCGCTGAACTGCGGGACAAATATTTCATCTTCCATTTGTCGCACAATCCGGTGACCTCCACATATCTCGGCGGAGATGCTTACCACGCTGACTTGAAGGACGCCAACACGCGTCTGAGAAACTTTTCTGCGGTGTCGCTGACGGGCGAGGTCGCGTTCTACCGGTCCATGCGTGCGACGCTGAACAGGATCAAGCCTGCGACCCTTTCCGCACAGGAACGCGTGGATTACAAGGTGATGGTGTCACAGCTGGATTTTCTCATTCACCAGCTCGCTGACCTCAAATACTACGAGCGGTCAGTAGATACCTACGTGGCGGAGCCATTCCGCGGAATCGACTGGCAGATGCAGCAGATGCAGGAACTCCCGGGCGGCCTGCTGGGGTCGGCCGCGGAATGGGATGACGTGATCGCGCGTACTCTCGCGATCCCTGCGTATCTGGATATTGCGCGCGCAAATCTTATTGCAGGAAAACGATCAGGCAACATGCCCGACAAGCGAATGGTCCAGCGCGATGGAATCGCCGGCAGCAAATCGAATTCGGACTACTTCCGGAATACACTCGGCAAAACTGCCGCGCAGTTCATCGGCAGCCGAGGATTCGGAGGAACAACATTTCCGCGGTTGACAGCTGCAAGCAGTTCCGCCGCGGCCGCGTGGGATTCCTACTCCGCCTTTCTTTCGCAGACCTTCGACGTCAATGAGGCTGTTGACCGCTTTCCCACCGGAGAAAGGGAATACGAGTGGCGCGTTCACAACATCTACGGGGATTCCCGGTCTGCGGCGCAGTTGTTTGCATACGGAAAGGAACAGGTGACGCTTTACACGGGACGCATGGCCGATGTCGCAAGGAAGTTCGCAACTGAAGCAAAATTGAACCTTCCGTTTGATACAGCCGCACAGCAGTACGCGGGCATTCAGGCCGTGATGGATTTCCTTTCCAAGGATTCACCCAGGGATGATGAGCAGCTGCTGCGCTGGTACAAGGAGTCAGGCGAGCGCGCGGTACAGTTCGGTCGCGACAACAAGCTTTTCGATGTGCCCGCTACTTACAGGCTCGACGTCTATCCCACACCCCCCGTTCTGCGCTCGTCAATTGATGCTGCGTACTATCCGGCTCCTCCGTTCAAGACGGCCGGCGTCGGACGCTTCTATCTCACGCCAACTGGCAACGATCCGGCGGCGCTCAAGCAGAACAACTTCGCGTCAGTCGCCGATACTGCAGTACACGAAGGATTCCCAGGCCACGATTGGGACTACAAATACATGACCGCGAACCAAGCGAAGATTTCCAACATCCGTTGGCTCACGCCCGGTGCGGTGGAAGATTCCTCCTCGATGTGGAGTGACTCACTGGCTTCCGAAGGCTGGGCGCTATATGCCGAAGAGCTCATGTCGCAGCCGGCGCCAAATCATCCATACGGTTTTTATTCGAGCGGCGAATACCTGTATGAGCTGCAAGGCCAGCTGCTCAGGGCAGTTCGAATTGTCGTTGACGTGGGAATTCACACTAGTCGCATGACCTTCGATGAGGCCGTCGACTATTTCACCGAGCATGTACGCTTCCAGCCCGCTGCGCGCTCACGTGCAGCGACTGAACCGGCCGCACGCGCTGCGATGGATTCAGCGGGGCGGGCCATGTATCGCTATTCCAAGTGGCCCACGCAGGCTATCGCATACAATCTCGGCAAGAACGCGATCATAGACCTGCGCGAAGAATTCAAGGCGGCGAAGGGAAGCGAGTACACAGCCAGGGATTTTCACGAGCGATTCATGTCGATGGGAACGATTCCTGTCGCATTCTTCAAGGAAAGCTTTCTTTCAGGAGACGTTCCATGACGTGGGTTTTTGTTCTGATAGGCATCGGCGCGGGAATCCTGTCCGGCCTGTTCGGGATCGGCGGCGGAATCCTGATCGTTCCCGCCCTGATCTTTTTCGCGAAAATGCAGCCGATCAATGCAACAGGCACATCGCTCGGCGCCCTGCTCCTTCCCGTCGGAGCGCTCGGCGCCTACGAGTACTACAAGCGCGGACATTTCAACGTGAGCGCATCGCTCTGGATCGCGCTGGGACTGTTCTTTGGAGCGTACGTAGGAGCGCGATATGCGCAGAACATTCCGCAGTTTTATATGAAGAGGATGTTTGCGGTATTTCTCGTGGCCGTCGCTGCGAGGATGTGGTGGTCGGCGTAGCAAACTGAGCTTTAACTTCTAACTGCGACAGGGAGCGAGAGAGCGAGGGATAGCTGCGGAGGTTTTTTGTTTGAAAGACATATGAGGTCTCGCGCAATCCTCTCAATGTTGTCACAAAGAGTTCGCAGCCTCCGCCCTTATCCCTTGCTCCTTCGCTCCCTGTCGGAGTTGATGGTGCAGTTGCTCAACCTCAAGCGTCTGCGATTTCCGGGTAGCGCCAGAATATCCAGGTGGAGTACGCGAGCATGATCACGCCTCCACTTCCGATCGCCCAGTCCACGTGCGTCGCGCGTGCAACGACTCCAGCCAGGAGCGATCCAATCGGTGTGAACCCAACGTAAACGAACACATACGCAGACATCACGCGGCCGCGCAGCTCGTCGGGAACCGTTGCCTGCAGGATTCCATTCGCCACCGCGCCGTTGACCAGCATCCCTACGCCGAGAAAAAATAGTACTACGGCCGCAACGGGAATCGTGTCCACGAGCGAAAACAGGATTGTCATCACCGCGAAAAAGAATGCCGACCTCGCCAGCATTTTCCCTCGGCGTGATCGAGTGCCGAGCGTTGCCAGGAGGAGTGCTCCTGTTACAGCGCCAACACCAACGCATGTTACGAGGAAGCCGTATCCGCTTGCTCCTGTATGCAGCACGTCGCGCGCAATCACGGGCATCATCGTGAGATACTGAAATCCAAAGATCGAATACACCGCCATGAGGCTGATCACGCCGAGCACTTTGCGATTGTGCCGGATGTAACCCAGACCCTCGCGCATGCCTTCAATGGACCTGAGAGGATTGTCCGCGGGAACCCATTTCGCGAGCGTGATACTGAAGAGGCTAACCAGCACCGCGAAATAACTGAGTGCATTAATGGCGAAGCACCAGGCAAGTCCAAGACTGGCAATGACGATGGCTGCGATTGACGGGCCAATGATGCGCGCGAGGTTGAACCCTGCAGAATTGATTGCAACAGCTTCGACGATGTCGTCGCGGTGGACCAGCTCGATTATCAGCGCCTGGCGCGCAGGAATTTCGACGGAGCTGACCACGCCCCCGAAAGCCGCAAGGGCAACCAGCCACGAAATAGTCATGTTGCCAGACCAGGTGAACCACCAGATCATCGCGGCTTCGATTAGCAGCAATACCTGCGATATCTGAACGAGCCTGAGTTTGGAGTACCTGTCGGCGAGCACCCCTCCGTACAGCGAAAGAAAGAGGACGGGAAGAGATCCTGCGGCACTGACAGCCCCTACGATGAACGCGCTGTTGGAGAGCTCGAGCGCCAGCCAGCCGATTCCGACCATCTGCATCCAGGTCCCGACGAGGGACAAGGTCTGACCAGTCCAGAAAACCCGAAAGTTGCGGTGCCTGAGGAGAACCCCAAATGGGTTCACCGAGCGGCGGACGGCCGTAGGAGGCATGGTGGATTATACCATGATGCCGCCGTCTCTCACGAGTGGTATTTTTTCACCATGCGGTCGCACACTTACTCGCGCTTCAGGCCGGAGATGGCAGATGCAGTCGATCTGCAATCACTGCTCGAGAAACTCGCGGACTTTTTACTGCAGTCCGGCTTCGCCGCAGGCGAAGGCCCCAACTCCTTCTGGCCCGAGTACGACGATGAGCCAGACCGCTCGCTCGAATCACTGAAACAGGCAATCCTCGACGCTCTGATCGAGAGCGGACAGTTCTCTCCCGAGCTCCTCGAGGCGCTCCGCGGCGACGGCGACGAGGAATCCCAGGAAAAACTCGCGAAGCTTCTCGATGATCTTGTCGAACGGCTCGCGGCCGAGGGTTTCCTCAAGCTGGATGCTCCACCTCAGGTTCCTGCTTCGCATCAGTCGGTAACTGGACGTGGAAGCCTCGCGCATGCCGCCGCCAAAAGCGTTCAGTTCAATCTCACTGACAAGGGAATCGACTTCCTCGGCTACAAGACGCTAAGGGGGATTTTGGGCTCGCTTGGCAAGGCGAGTTTCGGAAGTCATGACACCCCACACCTCTCCACCGGCATCGAGGCAGATGGCTGGAGCAAGCCCTACGAATTTGGCGATGTTCTGAACATTGACGTGAACGAAACGCTCAAGAACTCGCTGATTCGCACCGGTTCGCTGGAAGTGCCGATGGACCTGGATTACAGCGACCTCATGGTGCGGCAGGCGGAATACCGCTCATCCTGTGCGACCGTGCTCATGCTGGACACGTCACACTCGATGATCCTGTATGGCGAGGACCGATTCACGCCTGCCAAGAAAGTTGCGCTCGCCCTCACGCACCTCATTCGGACCCAATTCCCCGGTGACACTCTCAAGGTCGTTCTTTTTCATGACTCCGCTGAAGAGATCCCACTCGCAATGCTTCCCTCAGCGCAGGTTGGTCCATATCACACAAATACGGCTGAAGGATTAAAGCTGGCCCGCCGACTGCTGCTCGCCCAGAAGAAGGACATGCGACAGATCGTCATGATCACTGACGGCAAGCCAAGCGCGCTGACGATGCCGAACGGCCAGATCTACAAGAATTCCATGGGCCTGGACTCAACGGTCATCTCCGAAACGCTAAAGGAAGTTGCAAACTGCCGTCGCTCCGGAATCATGATTAACACATTCATGCTTGCTCGCGACCGCGCGCTCGTGGAATTTGTGAAACGCGTTGCCGCCATCAGCCGTGGCAAAGCGTACTTCACCAACACAATGACTCTCGGTCAATTCATCCTGATGGATTTCCTCAAAAAGAAAACCAGGAAGGTTTCCTGAAACACCCCGGCCTTGCAGTTGCCGCAGCCGCGCTCGTCATCACGGCGTGCGCACCGATGCACGTTGGCCCAAACAGTCCCGAGCAATACGACGTACTGATAAACAATGCCAGAATCGTAGATGGCACGGGAAACCCATGGTACCGCGGGAGTGTTGGCATCTCCGGTGACCGAATCGCATACGTCGGTCTTCCCCTCTCCGGCCTGAGAGCAAGGCGAATCATTGACGCGTACGACCAGGTTGTCTCGCCAGGCTTCATTGATATGCTGGGGCATTCTGAAGACGTAATTCTCACAGAGCCCCAGGCAGTTTCGAAAATCACGCAGGGAATAACGAGCGAAATTACCGGTGAAGTCAGCTCTGCCTGGCCAAATACTTTCCTCGGACAGCAGGCCGATCCCAGGGAACCGAAGTCGCTGGGTGAGTTCTTCAACCGGCTCGATAGACAGGGCGCCGCAATAAATCTCGGCACTTACGTCGGAACGAGCTCCGTTCGGGAAGCTGTCATGGGAAGCGCGAGCCGCAACCCAACCGCCGTCGAACTGGCGCAAATGGGCGCCCTGATCGATTCGGCGATGCGCGACGGTGCCATGGGTGTGGGCACGGGATTGATCTATCTCCCGAGCTCGTTCTTCACGACCGACGAGCTTATCACACTCACAAAGTATGCGGTTCCCTATCGCGGTGGGTACGCAGCACACATACGCCACGAAGACGGTCGCATGGTCGAATCAATCCGTGAGACGATACGCATTGCGAAAGAAGCTGGAACGTGGGCGCAGATCCGGCATATCAAGAACCGCTCGCCGGAAATCATGCGCCAGTCGCTTGCGCTGATCGATTCCGCGCGCTCCGCGGGTATCGATGTCACAGCGGATCAGTATCCGTACATCGCCAGCGGGACCAATCTGGCGTCACTCCTCAACGAATGGATCCAGGTTGGCGGCAGCGATTCACTGGTTGCACGTCTTAAGGTTCCAGAGCTGCGGGCGCGGGCAAAAAAAGAGCTGCAGGACGACAGCGTCGCCGGGATTCGAACTGCTGCGGAGGTAATGGTAAGCAGCGTCCGCGCAGATTCGCTCAAGAAGTATCAGGGTAAGCGTCTTACAGAGATCGGCGCAATGCGCGGCACCGACGGATGGGACGCGGCCCTCGACCTCCTGATACTCGATCGCGGGCGACCGCGGAGAATTTCGTTCTCGTTCAATGAAGAAGCCCTGCGAATGGCAATGCAGAAGCCCTGGGTTTCAGTGGGGCAGGATGCCGGCGCTCGCAGTCCCGACTCCACGGGAAGCTTTGGTGAAGGTTCACATCCGCGCGGCTTCGGAACATTCCCTCGCATCCTCGGCAAATACGTACGCAATGACGGAACCATTGGCCTTGAGTTCGCCATTCGGAAGATGACGTCGCTCGCTGCGGAGCGATTCGGGATTCAGGATCGCGGGATACTCCGCCCTGGCGCATTCGCGGACGTCGTCATCTTCGACCAGAACAGAGTGATAGACAACGCCACATATGAAGAGCCGACGAAGCTTGCGTCGGGAATAAGCTACGTGATGGTCAACGGACAGTTCGTGATCGACGACGGAAAACTTACGGGCGCACGGCCTGGTCGTGCGATTCGCAGACCTGGTACGAGGAAATAGAATGCCAAAGACAGATCCACGCGTATAAATGATTACCTACAGCATTGCTTCATCCGGGATTGGGAAGATCCTCGTTGCTTCGAGTGACAAGGGCGTGTGCATGGTGTCCATGGGAGAATCAGACGTTGGCCTGGAACGCGTACTGCACGACAGGTTTCCGAGGGAGTCCGTCCGAAAGGACAACGCCTGGATGGAAAAAACAGTTTCTGCCATCCAGGAAATGGTCGACGGCAGGCGTTCGCCGAGCACGATGAAGTTCGATCTCGACGGAACCGATTTCCAGAAACGTGTTTGGGCCGAGCTGCTCAAGATTCCTTCGGGTCAGACACGTTCGTACGCGCAAA
>JBKJPM010000235.1:0-3372 GCA_046595175.1 Gemmatimonadaceae bacterium | reverse complement strand
TTCGGCGTGCCAATCGGAATTTCCTTTTTCGCAGAAAAATGGAGTGAAGCAAAACTGCTTCGGATTGCATATGCGTTCGAGCAGGCCACGCATCACCGCAAGCCGCCGCGCTTCCGGGCCACGGCGGAAGTCTGAGTTCATCACTGCTTGCCGGCGGACTCCCCGACCGGCAAGGCATTGAAGCCGATGGAGCACCGACATGGCCAATCGCAATTGGTCTTGTTGCGGTGATGCTCGCCGCACTTCCCTTCAAGATTTTCGAGCTGGACCGATATTTCGTTCCCAAGGAACTTGTCCTCCATCTTGTCGCACTCGCGGGAGCAATCGTACTCATTACAAAACGCGCCCCGCTTCGCGAGAGCAAGCTCGACACGCTGCTACTTCTTTTTATCGCGTGGAATTTTATTTCGGCAGTTTTTGCAACGAATCACTGGCTTGCCCAGCGTTCGCTCGCACTTACGACCTCCAGCATCATTGTTTTCTGGTACTCCCGGTATGCAGGGTCGCGGGACGGTTATCGCCCGATCCTCGTGGCGTGCGCTGTTGCTACCGTGGTCGCGGCTGCTGCCGGAATTGCCCAGACCTATGGAGTGCGGAGTGATTACTTCAGCTTGAATCGCGCTCCGGGCGGATTGTTCGGAAACCGGAATTTTGTAGCCCATGTGGCGGCGATCGGCCTCCCATCGCTTCTCTGGGCAACCGTCACTGCACGTCGGTCGTTCGGGGCAATGCTGGGATCGCTGGGCGGAGCACTGGTGACGGGCGCTCTCATCCTTTCCCGATCGCGTGCCGCATGGCTCGCGCTTGTCGCGTGCCTCGTAGTGCTCATGATCGGAATGTTTGCCTCACGCAAATACTGGAAGGGCGCTGGCGTCGGACCGCGACTCGGTCAGTTAGTCCTCGCCTGCACAGTTGGTGCGTGTCTGGCAATTGCGCTTCCGAACAGTCTCAACTGGAACAGCGATTCACCCTACCTCGACTCAGCGAAAGGCATGGTGGAATACAAGAAAGGAAGCGGCCGCGGGCGGCTGGCACAGTATGAAAATTCCCTTCAGATGGCGGTCGCGCATCCGGCGCTGGGAGTCGGACCGGGAAATTGGCCGGTCGAATACACGAGATTCGCTCCCGACAACGACCGGTCGCTCACCGACAATGGAATGACCGCGAATCCCTGGCCGAGCAGTGACTGGATGGCATTCGTCTCTGAGCGCGGGTTTGTTGCAGCGATTGCACTTTTCTCCGTGTTCGTCGCGCTTTTTTTCAGCGCCTTCATGGGCTGGGCAGACCTGGATGATTGTGAGCTGGTTCTCGCGCGACTCGTTCTCGGTGGAACGGTTGCAGCCGCGCTGGTGGTGAGCATGTTCGATGCTTCCCTGCTGCTCGCGGCTCCTGCTATGCTGGTCTGGTCCGCTCTTGGAGCTGCCTCCGGTGCAGAAAGTTTGCGAACTGATCGTGAGACTCCTACCTCCCAGCCACGGTGGGTACTCATGCTGTTACTTATGCTCACTGCATTTTCCATAGGACGGAGCGCAACCCAGATTGTGGCGATGGCGCAGGTGGGGGAAGGCGGGCTTCGCGCCGGCTGGATGCGCGGCGCGGTCTGGGATCCTGGCAGCTATCGCATCAACATGCGTATCGCGGAGCTTTACGCCAACCGCGGACGGTGCGCGGCTGCCCGGGGTTACGCACTGCGCGCCCACGATCTTTTTCCAAATGCCGCTGCACCGCTGCGCATCCTCAAACGCTGCGGCTAGCGTTTGTAGTCGAAGGTCGCCCCGCTTCCAAAGGTGTAGGGCTGTGGCTGAACGGCGCAGGTCGTCACGCCCTGCCTTCCCTCCACTCTCAACGTCGTCGCGTCGATCAGTTGAATGAGAAGTGCCGCACCGGTGTTGGTGTCGTAGCAGTATATCCGGCCATCCGAAGTGATCTGCGATGGATTGCGGTTATAGCTTCCACTCGAGACGGGCGTGAAACGATACTGCCCTGCCTGAAAGCTGGGCTGTGAGAGTCCGACCGAAAAAACAAAGATTGCGGGATCAAGATTGTCCGGCACGAGGGCAAGGTGTGGACCTTCGGGAAAAGTCGGCTGCGACGTATTCATCCACACCCCCTGTGCCGATCCAGCCACATCGAGTGCGATGGTACCGCCCAGGGGCACTGCCGTGCGTTTTACTTTTCCGTTGTACGAACCCAGCTTGGCCGCGATCTGGGATTTGAGCGGCTCCGGGTAATAGTCGCTTGCCGGGACGATGTGAAACTGATCGAAGCCGCCGTTATTCTGCCAGCGAGCGGGATTGGCGTAGTTGATCGAGCTGACGCGTCTGTCTTGCAGGGTAAAATCGAGCGAGCCGATATTGGCAATACCACCGGCGGTGCCGAGCCTTATTCCTGCGGCAACTTCAACCTGCAGCGATTTAGTGTCACAGGTTTGAACTGTCAGGCCGGGATTGGGGGAATAGGATCCGCACTGCTGGTCGAATGCTCCAAGCTTCGTGGCCAGAGTCGCATCCAGTGAGGTAACGTGCCCGAAATTTCCAACAAGGTCCGCGCAAGGCGAAAAGTCCATCGAGTAATCGGAATGATTGTCGTATGAATATGTCACCCGCCGAACTCGCAGAATCGTGATGTCTCCGGGCGCGACCACATCAGCGGGCTCGGAGAGTTTTGTTATGTCCGGATTTACGAACGAGACATACTGGTGATCGGTTGGGAATGTGTGTGCCGGCGGACCGACCTGCCCCAGAGGAATCCAGCCGTCAATTCGTGAGAGCGCTATTGGAGATACCGTAAAGATCGCGGTGCCCGATGCGCACGCCTTCACCCCCTTCGTAGCCGATCCGTCGCCGGAATCAGGCTTGCTGCCCGAAACGTCCCCGCATGCGCCGAGGAAGGCGGCCCCACAAACGAAAAGCGCGATGAGATATCTCATCGCGCTAAAATCGTGCATTCACGGGCTGTGGGCTACTATTTCTTCTTGAAAAGCTTCGCGTACTCTCCGTAACCCTCGGCTTCAAGCTTGCTAACCGGTATGAACCGCATTGCAGCGGAATTCATGCAGTACCGCAATCCGGCCGGCTTCGGACCATCGTCAAACACGTGTCCCAGGTGCGAGTCCGCATTTGCAGAACGAACTTCAGTGCGCGTCATGAACATCTCGCGGTCCGATTTCGTCTTGATGTTTGCAGGCTCAAGAGGCTTTGTAAAACTCGGCCATCCGGTACCGGACTCGTACTTGTCCTGCGAGCTGAATAATGGCTCGCCAGAAACCACGTCCACATAGATGCCGTCTTCGTGGTTGTCCCAGAACTCATTGTGATAGGGACGCTCCGTAGCGTTCTTGCGCGTAACGGCGAACTGCTCGGGCGTCAGAAC
>JBKJPM010000300.1:0-2743 GCA_046595175.1 Gemmatimonadaceae bacterium | reverse complement strand
GTACGTCGTGTTGTCTGCCGAGGAGTTGAAAGCCCTGGAAGAAAAAGCGACCGGAGCTGTGGACATCATCGAGTTCGTCCCGCTCGCCAAAGTTGGCCGGGAGTTTTTCGAAAGAGCATACTATCTCGGCCCCGACAAGGGCAGCGATCGCGCGTATCGGTTGCTGGTGAAAGCGCTGGACGAAAGCGGAAAGGCGGCGCTTGGACAGTACGCAGCACGCGGCCAGCAGCATCTCGTTCTCCTGCATCCACGCAACGGCGTGCTCGTGATGGAGCAGCTGCACTACACCGACGAGATACGGCCGGCTTCCGAAGTTCCGGTTCCCGATGGTGAAGTGAAGCCCGCCGAGCTGGCGATGGCGAAGCAATTGATCGAGCAGTCGTCCAAGGAAGAGTTCGATGCGAGCGAGTACAAGGACACAGTGCGCGAGCGCGTGATGGAGATGATCCAGCAGAAAGTTGCTGGACAGGATATCACGACGTCCGAGACGCCGACTGCGTCGAGCCCGCAGGTGTTGGATCTCATGGAAGCGCTCAAGGCCAGCCTTGCAAAAGGCGAGACAACGCGCGCGTCCAAGGGAGCGGCGAAGGAATCCAAAGAAAAGAAGCGCAAGGCGTCGTGAAGCGTTACCGCCCTTCCAGCTCGTCCGCGATGCGTGATCCGTTGTAAACTTTTCGGAGCGCTTCCGTAATTACGCGCGAGTGCACGCTTACTGTTCTGTGCACCGCCGGGTTTACAAGAAACCGGTTACCTGTTCCCTCGATGTTCGAGTCGAATGCCAGGCCGACAAGCTCGGCGTTCCGGTTTACCAGCGGGCTGCCGGAATTGCCGCCAATGATGTCGTTGGTGGACACGAAGTTCATGGGTGTGTTCAGGTTCAGCCGCGACTGACTTGCGATCCAGGACGCAGGAAGATTGAATGGCGGCTTTCCGTCGAAATCCGCCGACCGTCCATACAGTCCATACAGTGTGACCTTGAATGGGGCGATGGTGCCGTTCATCGGATAACCTTTGGCAACGCCGTCGCTGATCCGGAGTGAAAAGGTCGCATCCGGCGGCAGCGATGTTCCGTAAATCGCAAATATCGCCTGGCCGAGTTTCTCGGCGTTGCCGGTAATGATCGCATTCAGTCGTTGTTCCCGCGCAAGGTTGGCGCGGCTCAACGGATCGATTTGACGCGCGAGCTGGATCAATGGATCACCCGACGCACTCACTGCAACTGCACCACCTTCCAGCAGAGCGCGTCTGAACTCCAGATCTTTTACGCGTGTGTTGCGCACGAGCTCGCCAGCTGCTTGGTCCGGGGTGCGGCCTTGCAATGCGAATGCAAGAAAGGGATCTCCCGCAGGAAGCTCACGCTGCGCGGCACGCAGCTGCGCCGCCAGGGCAAGTTTCTCATATGCGGTGTCCATGGCGACATCACGAAGCAGAGTAGTACGGATTGTGTTGGCTGCAGTGCCGCGATATTCCGCGAGGCGAAGGCTGTCCGACGACGAGGACTCCTGCGGGAGACGCACCAGCTGACCCGCCATTAGCAGCAGTCGCGAGCCGGCAGATGACATCGTTGGACCATAACCATAGTAGCGACGGGTCACGTCGAAGCTGGCGAGCTCCGCCTGTGCTGCAGAAATAGCGTCGAACACTCCGGAATATTTTGCGTTAAGCGCGGGGTCTGCGGCAAAACGCGCGCGCAGGTCATTCTCGAACGCACGTTTTGTGGCCGTGCCGGCGGTATCGAGCAGTCCCCCGCGATAACCTGTAACCGCCTTGAATGAATTCTGGAGCGAGAAGATTTCGTTCTGGAATCGACGGGCTGCGGCAGGATCGGTCTTTTCCAGTTCGCGATAAACCGAAAGCGCGCGAGAATATCCTTCCAGCCTGGCCGGGTATCCTACATCCCTCAGGAATTGCATTTGTGCGACAGTATTCAGGCGGCCCGTTGAACCCGGATTGCCGACCACGAAGAGCAGCTCATTTTCTGCGGGCCCGTTTGCGCTCCACTTCAGGTAATCTGCTGGACGCAATGGCTGACCGTTTACATACACGCGGAAAAGCGAGGCATCCAGGTTGTAACGAGGATAGGTAAAGTTGTCGGGATCGCCGCCGAAAGATGCAACTGATTCTTCGGGAACCCACACGAGCCGAAGATCATCAAAACGGCGGTAGCGATACAGCGAATACATTCCGCCCTGGTAAAGCGTCACGACCTGGCAGGTAAGTCCCGTCCGCTCGTGACATTCGGATTGTATTGCGCTGATGGCAGCGGCGCGTTGCGAGCCCTGTTGTTCGGGAGCAGCGGCCGTAATTGCAGCGCGCACGCGAGGCGTGACGTTCTCGATGGATTCCAGCTGGTCAACGTAAAGCCCCGGGCACTTCTTTTCTTCGGCAGCAGTCCGGGCCATGTAGCCCGTCTCCATGTAGTTCGTGTCTTTGGGGGACACGGCATCGGTGCAGGCTCTCGCGCAGTGATGATTACTGAGCACCAGACCATTGGCAGAAACGAACGATGCTGAACAGTTGGGGAGCCTGACCGCGGCCAGCCGCACATGATCCAGCCAGCGCTGGTCGGGTGTGAAGTTGTAAGTGGTGCGCCAGTAGTCGAGCGGCGGTGCATCGAACGTCCACATCGTGCCAAACTCAGGGCGGTATCCAATTGGTGCCAGCGTGCGCTGCTGTGGGGACGCTGCACTGGGCATCTGTTGGGATGGTGCCATCGTTACAGCGGGCGCGCATGCGCCCAAAG
>JBKJPM010000212.1:0-2747 GCA_046595175.1 Gemmatimonadaceae bacterium | reverse complement strand
TCGGTTCGCGGATGGAAGCGGGCTCTCGACGCTGGATCGCGTTACCCCTCGCGCAATGACACAGCTGCTCGGCTACGCACACCGCTCGAGTTGGGGGCCATGGTACCACGCGTCGCTTCCAGTGGCTGGTGAATCGGAGCTGCTCCGTCGCCGCATGCGCGGGGGGCAGGCGCAGGGAAACTTGCACGCAAAGACGGGGACTACCAATGATGTGATTGGCCTTGCGGGCTACGTAACCGCGTTGGACGGCGAGGTGATCGCGTTCACGTTCCTGTACAATGGACGCGATCGCTGGACGGCAAAGTCGATGATCGATCGGATGGGGATGACCCTTGCCAATTTTTCGCGGTAACAACCATGGCGACGGCCCTCGGACGGCCCGTTGGTAGTTTTGAGCAACAACCGTAACAGCCGTTATCTGATTACGGACAACTGACAAACTGAAAACGACCAACTGCCCAACCGTGCGAAATGGTCGGTGCAGTTCGTATCACTACCTCGCGATTGCCTTGATCTCAATCCCACGCTTGGCAAGCTCCGAGATGTACTTCTCCGCCGGCATCGCTTCGTCGGGAGTATGAACTCCGGGCGGCGTTATTTCCCCGCGAGCCTGCATCTGTCCGGTAATCGATAGCGAATAGCCCGTCGTGCGCATCATTGCGCTGATACCATTCTTCGCATCGAACTTGTCCACCAGCTCCCATCCGAGCTTTTTTGGCTTGCCGTTTTTCTTTCCTTCGACAGTAACGCGCAGCGCAACGAGGTCGGGGCTGTCGGGCTTGGTAAGATGTGGCTTCATCGCGGCGATGACGACATCGCGCGGGATAACACGCGAGCCCTTTACGTCAATCGGCTCGAGATCCAGGAGTCCAAGATCGCGCACCGCTTCCATGATCTTGGCATGACCCGGGTAGCGGAGCGTCTTGTACTCCATGCTGGGAATTTTCCCCTCGTACCTGAAACCGATAGTGGAAAGCCCACCGGCAGTGTGAAACGCTTCCAGTGTTCCCACAGGTGAAGGAAATTCAACCGGCTCAATTTCAGAAAGCGCCTTTACCTGTTCCCGCTTCCCATCGCGGATGATCCAGGAAAGCGTCGTGTAATAATCCAGGACGCCCTCGAGCGAATACACGACCTGGTAATTGAGCGGCGGCTCCGGATACTGTGGAAGTCCGCCCACGTAGATGCGAACAGTGTCCGTCGAGTCGAGCTGGGAGATTCCGTACTGAGCGAGAATGTTCACCATTCCCGGCGCGAGTCCGCAATCCGGAATTACCGTTACGCCTTTCGCAGCCGCTTCATCGTTCAGTTTCTTCTGTCCAAAGACAATTTCAGTGTTCCCGCCGAGATCGGCGAAGTGCGTTCCAGCTTTGACTGCGAGCTCCGCGAGCCGGAGGTTGAAGTAGTAAGGAATCGCACTCATCACGGCATCCGACTCACGCATGAGGGCTGAGACAGCTTCATCGTTGCGAACGTCGAGCGGGGTGGGGATCAGGCGTTTGCCCGAGTATGGAGCCAGGAATCCGGGCAGGTGGTCGATGCTGATGTCGGCCAGTCGCACTTCACTGACTTCGGGATTCTGGAGGAGATCAAACACGCAAGCCGAACCTTGTAGACCGGCACCGAGTACGAGCATTTTCATAGGGGAAAGCTACCAAGATCCAGTCATTAGTGGCACCCCGCTGCAGGAACTATGAAACGTGAGCCGGTAGCTGTTAGCTGACTGCCAATAGCTGTTAGCCTGACGCAACTGCACTTTGAGTTGGCCGATAATGTGCAAACATTTATTCCATGACTGACCATTCATCCGACTGGCGCGAGAACCTGATAACGACGCGCGAAGGAATTACAAAGCTCCTGAACGAGACACGCCGCATCGCGGTGCTCGGCATCAAGGCCGATGCCGACCAACCCGCCAACTATGTTCCCGCATATGCGCAGCAGGCCGGCTATGAGATCGTGCCTGTTCCTGTCTACTACAAAGAACTGACAGAGATGCTCGGCGAGAAAGTGTATCGCACGGTTGCGGCGATTCCTGATGAAATCGATATGGTGAACGTGTTTCGCCGTCCGAGCGACATTCCGGCGCATCTGGATGACATCATCGCCAAGAAACCGAAGTCAGTCTGGTTTCAGTTGGGGATCGTGAACGACGAGGCTGCGGAGACGCTGGCGAAGGCGGGAATCGCGGTGGTGCAGGATCGATGTCTGCTGGTCGAGCTTCAGCGGGTCGGAAAGTAACTGCAAACCTCACTGCAAATAGGAGTCAATGAGGTGAAAAGAGTAAATGAGCGACCCACTACGGGGAACTACTCTAGGCCCGAGACTGCAGTGAGTCTGCAAGTTACCGTGACACCGAATACACAACCAATTCAACGGGTGTTTCGCCCTGCCCCACTTTCGCACGCGGCGCGAGTGCGAGGATGTACCTGCCTCCTGCCGTAGCAGCCAAAGCGATTCCGGGTCCGACAGCGACAGCGGGATTTGTCGCGTCACTCGCGCGCAGCGTGATAACACCGCGATCAGACTCGATCGTGTAGTTAGTCTCGCCGGACTTTGCAAAAATCTGCGGCGCCTTCGTCATGTCGATCGCGATGGAAACGTCGAGCATCGGCCCTTCTGTCCACTTAGGCTGCTCGAGCTTGGAGTCGGCTGGAATCGACGTACTGATTGCTCCGGTCGTGGGATCCAGCGCGGCCCACGACTGCGAGAACTCGTCATCCTGCGCTCGCGCGGGATTGTTGCCC
>JBKJPM010000158.1:0-10234 GCA_046595175.1 Gemmatimonadaceae bacterium | reverse complement strand
TCTATCTGGGCGATTGCGAGATTCAGAGCCTTTTTCTTCTCTTCGCCCATCCCATTCACAGCCATTTCATCCGTCCTTGTGGTGAAGCGTTTCCGGAGCCTCCCGTAGGCTCCAATTTCCGTTGTTCGGCTGTCTCCAAGCTAAAATTAGCGGCAAAGGGAGACCCGAACAATCTCCGAAGGTCCCACCAAAAAATCAAGAGGGATTCGGAACCAAAAAGGCGCTTTCTATGTGTTGAACTCGAACCCTGGCAGGATCAAACAGAATCCCGATTACATCGAACCGGTAATGATCGTTTGCCCGTCCAAACCGGGCCATCCAGATCCAGGCGGAACGCCGTAACTCTTTCTGCTTCCGCCAGTTAACCGCTGCTACAGGTCCTCCAAACCTCGCCGAACTTCTAGCCTTGACCTCTACAAATGCGACGAGCCTCGAGCAAAGCTCCTTTTTAGCGGCCACCAGGTCGATATCCCTGTGTCCAGATCGAAAACGCCGATCCAGAATCGTCCACCCCTTCGTTGTCAGCCATAGCTCCGCAACCCTCTCACCTCGTTGACCCAAATCCTGTCGTTGCTTCGTCACATGGGCACAGTAAGCGGTGAACTTGAACCGGCAGCATCAAGTTGACACGTGATGAAGCCGATCTTTGCATGCAGGAGGAAAGTTGAGGGAAGAGTGTGCGCTCAGCGCTTGGTGAGAAGCTCTTGTGTATCCATATTTGACCGTTGTGTTCATGCCACACCAGGGAGTCTTTGCTGTGCCTGCTGCCAAGCCGCTTGATAATCAACACTCCGAACGACTGGAACGCACTTCCAGCGAATTTGCCCGCGACCTGCGGCGGATCGTGCTGCGTGAATCCAAGCGCGCGAATGTTGGGCATATCGGGTCATCGCTTTCCATTGCGGACGTAGTCGCAGTTCTCTTCAATGAAATCCTGCGCCTCGACGGGTCCGTTAACAACCGCGATCGCTTTATTCTCTCCAAAGGACATGCGGCGCTGGCGCTCTACTCCGCACTGCACCTTCGCGGCGTAATCGGCGAAAAGGATATCTGCGAATATTGCGCTGATGATACGCTGCTCGGAGTTCATCCCGAACACGCCCTCCCAGGTGTCGACTTTTGCACCGGGTCACTCGGCCACGGATTATCCATTGGCGCCGGGGCTGCCCTGGCCGCCCGGCTCCAGAAGTCGGAACGCAAAGTCTACGTCCTCCTGAGCGACGCAGAGTGCAACGAGGGATCAATTTGGGAAGCAGCGATGTTTGCGGCGCATCACAAACTGGCCAACCTCGTCGCCATTGTTGATCTAAATGGCCAGCAGGCGTTCGGATATACGCGCGATGTTCTTCACCCTTCGCCCATGGAAGAGCGGTGGCGGGCCTTCGGGTGGAACGTGCACGATGTTAATGGACACGATTCCGGTCAGCTGGCGTCCGTGTTCCGCGACATGGAGTGCGCATCCGGCGCGCCAAACCTTGTCCTCGCACGCACTACATTCGGAAAGGGCGTCAGCTACATGGAGAACAAGATCAAGTGGCACTACTGGCCCATGTCAGACGACGATTACTCGCTGGCACTCTCTGAGATCGGCGGGTAGATGCGCGATACATTCATCCGCACGCTCACCGGACTTGCAGACCGTGACCCTCGGATTCTCCTTCTGACCGCGGACCTCGGCTACACAGTTCTGGAAAAGTTTGCGGATGTACACTCTGACCGCTTCTTCAATGTCGGTGTAGCAGAGCAAAACATGATTGGGCTTGGTACCGGTCTCGCCGAAGCCGGGTTCATTCCATTTTTGTATTCCATCGCGACTTTCGCAGCGCTTCGTCCGTATGAGTTCATTCGCAACGGCCCTGTCCTGCACAATCTCCCGGCGCGCATTGTAGGAGTTGGCGGGGGTTTCGAGTACGGAAGCGCAGGTCCTACGCATCATGCGCTTGAAGACATTGCCGCACTGCGCGTTTTTCCCGCCCTTACGATCGTCGCTCCTGCTGATTTTGAGCAGACGCGCACTGCACTCGAGGCTACCTGGGATCTGCCCGGCCCCGTGTACTACAGGTTGGGGAAAAACGAAAAGCAAACAGTACCCGGTCTTGGCGGGCGCTTCGAGACAGGTCGCGCTCAGTCCTGCCGTCACGGAAACGATGTCGTCATCGTCTGTATGGGTGGAATTGCAATTGAAGCTGCAGCAGCCGCCGAATTGCTTGCGGCCAGAGGAATCAGCGTTGAGCTCGTCATTGTCGCCTCAGTCAACCCGGCACCCACTGAGGATCTCATCAGCATCCTGTCGCGTTTTTCCATCGCGGTGACAGTCGAAGCCCACTACATATCCGGTGGAATTGGATCGATCGTTGCGGAAACGATCGCCGACAATGGAATCAGCTGCCGGCTTACGCGCTGTGGAGTAAGCACACCAGCCGACGGGCGAAGTGGAAGCGAAGCCTTCATGAACCATCTGCACGGAATTTCCCGCTCAGGAATTGCAGCTTCCGTCGAAGGCGCAGTTGCGGGATCCGCCAACAGAAAATGACCGATAAACTCTCGGCCATTATTGCCTGTTACCGCGATGCCCAGGCGGTTCCATTCATGTACGACCGCTTAACGAAAACTTTCCGTGAAATCGGAGTCGATTACGAAATAATTTTCGTGAACGACGCAAGTCCCGATGATGCGAGAGAAGTACTCGCCCAACTCGCCGCAGCGGACAAACACGTCGTCGTCATCAGCCACTCGCGCAACTTCGGGTCGCAGAGCGCTTTCACAAGCGGAATGCAGATTGCGACCGGCGATGCGGTAATATTGCTCGACGGCGACCTGCAGGACCCGCCAGAGCTGATCGCCGAGTTTTACAAGAAATGGAAGCAGGGATTCCAGATTGTCTATGGCGAGCGTGTGAAGAGAGATGCTTCGCGATTTCTCCAGATCGCGTATAAGGCGTTCTATCGTCTCTTCCGCGCTGCATCGTACGTGACAATCCCACTCGATGCCGGCGACTTCTCTTTGATTGACCGCAAGGCAGTTGACGCCCTCAACTCTCTGCCTGAGAACAATAGGTTCATGCGCGGCCTTCGCGCATGGGTCGGATTTCGCCATATCGGAGTTCCGTACATTCGGCCCGAACGGATGTTCGGGGTTACCACCAACTCCATGATGCGCAATCTCGGATGGGCGAGAAAAGCAATTCTTTCATTCTCGTACGTTCCGCTCGACTTCATTACATGGGTCGCCTTCGGCACAATTGTCCTTTCCATTTTTGGAATTGTTTTCGCGCTTACCGCGCGGATTCTCCGGCCGGAGCTGGCGCCGCGGGGGTTCACCACGCTGATGATCCTCGTACTGTTCCTGGGCGGGATTCAACTGCTCTGCCTGAGCATCATTGGGTCGTACATGTCGCACATGTACGACGAGATAAAGCGGCGCCCGCCCTTTATCGTCGATGAAATCCTGAATGACCCGCGAAGCGGAAAGGGCGAAGGCTCGGGTTCCGCGTGACGCAACAGGTTGCAACGCACCCGACGCGATGCGCGACCTGCGGAACGTTCGACAACAGCGACGAGATATATCCGGCAAATTTCTCCGCCTCGGATTTCAGTCCTGAAGTTTTTTCGGCGCGCCGCATGCCTGATCGCATTCACTACCGGCTTGTGAGGTGCCGCGAATGCGGGCTCGTTCGCTCTGATCCGGTTGTGGATCTGGAGGTACTTCACGATCTGTACAAGGCCAGCACATTTACCTATGAGGATGAGGTCGCTCCACTTCGCCAGACATACGGCCGCTATCTGGACCGCGCATCGCACGGACTTGAGATCAGGAATACCCTCCTTGAAGTCGGTTGCGGAAATGGATTCTTCCTCGAAGAGGCGAAAAACCGTGGCTGGAAACAAGCTCTGGGTGTAGAGCCCAGCACAGATGCAATTGAGCACGCAGATCCGACTGTCCGCCGTTCGATCGTCTGCGATATCATGCGTCCAGGCCTCTTCCCTCGCGAAAGCATTGACATGATCTGCCTGTTCCAGGTCTTTGACCATCTTCCAGATCCGGCAGCCGTTCTTGAGGCTTGTGCGGATGCGCTCAAGCCAGGCGGGCGAATTCTTTGCCTGAATCACAATGTCGACGCGGTTTCGGCAAGACTTCTCGGCGAGCGAAGCCCCATCGTAGATGTGGAACACACTTATCTCTATTCCCCACAGACTCTATCGGCGCTGTTTGAATCACGCGGATTCAGAGTGCGGGAGACGGGCCGGGTCCTGAACACCTATCCCCTTCGATACATCTTCAGGCTGCTGCCACTCCCGGCGGCACTCAAGCGAATTGTGCTCGGAGTATTGCGCGTGACGGGTTTGGGACGTGTGAGCGGGCGGTTTCCACTTGGGAATCTTTATCTTGTGGCCGAGAAACCGAGATGAGCGAGCGCAAGCGCGTGCTGATAACTGGCGGCAGCGGATTTGTCGGCGCCAACCTGGCGCGCGAACTCATCAGGCAGGGTCACACCGTTGAACTACTCGTCCGCGAAGGGTATGCGGATTGGCGAGTCAGGGACATCGCAAATAAAGTAACAGTGACGACTGGAAGCCTTTCGGACCTTGCGGGCCTCAGACAACTGATGCTGCGCGCGAAACCGGAATGGATTTTCCACCTCGCCGTATACGGTGCGTACCCCGCACAAAACGATTGGAACACCATGGTCGAGACCAACATCGTTGGAACCTCGAATCTTCTGCAGGCAGCGCGTGAAACTGATTTCGAGGCTTTTATCAATTCCGGGTCCTCCTCGGAATACGGATACAAGACCGCTGCGCCGTCAGAAGACGACCTGGTCGAGCCCAATAGCGATTACGCGGTGTCCAAGGTTGCGGCTACACTCAAGTGCGCCCTTATAGGTCGTTCCGAAAATCTGCCAGTCTGCACGCTGCGTCTTTACTCAGTGTATGGTCCGTACGAAGAGCCGACGAGATTGATGCCTGCACTGGTGGTCAACGGACTCAAGGGAACATTGCCGCCGCTGGTGGATCCATCGATTGCAAGAGATTTTATTTATGTGGATGACGTCGTGGAGGCATATCTGGCCGCAGCAAGAAACGCGACTCGTTTTCCGGGACATGTATTCAACGTGGGCAGTGGAATTCAGACAACGCTTGGCGAGGCCGTCGCAGCCGCGCGCACTGGATTCAGGATTTCGGAAGAGCCCGCCTGGGGATCTATGCGCAGTCGCAGCTGGGACACCTCTGTATGGGTTTGCGATAACCGGAAAATCGTGCGCGAGCTCGGATGGGAGCCCAAGACCTCATTCGCCCAGGGAATGGCGAAACTAGGACGTTGGCTGAAGTTCGATCCCACTCGGTTCGAGTTTTACGAAAACCACGCGTAAAAACAAAAACGAGATCTAAGTCAGGTCGTAGGGCACGCCTTATCCACGAACTCGGCGCGAGTGTACAGAAAGGTCCGTCGCACGCACTTGAATGCGACGTGAGTGGGCCAGGTCAGGACTCGCACAGTTCCCTGCACTGGCCAGTGCGGCTCTGTGGCAATCCCGAACCATCTCACCCTCGAGTAGTACCAGGTTCCGGAGAAGTCTATTTCCTGCCCGTTGTTGATCGAGTCGAAGGTACCCGATTTACCCGTGGAGCGAATTTCTTCGATGCCTTTATTCAGCTTCTGAATGTCCGCGACCGAAACTGTTCCGTCATTCAGTAAATAGGACTGCACTATCCTCGAAGTGGAGTCAACTATTCTCGGCATCAGAACGAGGTGAAGCCCAAGAATGCCGCCAAGCACAAATGCAGCCTTGCGTGGAGCAGCAAGGTCTACAAGCGCCGTAAGCAGCAGCACCGCCAGCAGAATCGCAGCGGGGTAGCTGTAGTGGGTGAGATCGCCACCGCGCCCGGGCAGAATCAGCCACGCTACAATTACGAGCATTGCCGTCCAGAATGCGTAGAAGCTGAGGCTTGGGTTGGTCAGTGTAGCGTGAATGACGGCCGTGATTTTCCCCGAGGCTGACTGGCCGCTGCGTACCGCGTAAGAGAATCGCCGGTGTATCGCAAGCGAGATGACAACCATCGCCGCGAGACCAATCAGTGAAGTGATCACCGTGACATTGGTTGAAAGTCCAAGCAGCAGAACCTCAGAGCGCCAGAAAACTCCCTGCACCATCTCCCACGGCGTCTGACTCGCGCCCAGCGCTCCCTTGAGCCCGCGGGAAGCGAAACCGGAAAACGTTCCCGCGCCCGCATTGAAAACCAGCGCAGAAATTCCAAAGAAAACCAGGACTACATTGACAGCTGCGGCCGCAGCCCACAAAATCGATTTTGGAAGGCTTGTAGCTTCGCGTCGCTCCAGCAGAATGCGCCCAACCTGAAAAAAGGCGATCAGCGCGACTGCAACCAATCCAATTTCATCGGCATACGCGGCTGGGATAAGCCAGAAAACTTTCCATCCCGCCTTTCGCGCCACAAAGTGCGCGAGTACGAACGTGATCCAGATGTACTTTCCATAAAGGATGAGCAGCATGACCGGACTCACAATCAGTGCAGAAGTGAGCAGCACCATCCAGGAGAGCAACGCGAGATTGAGCCGGTCTTCGCGGTCGGCCACTTCCCGGGTGGCGAGTGTGGAAACCATCGCTGCATTCACGCTTAAGACCAGAATCATCAGCAGATTAAATGTTGCGAACGGGAGCATCCACCGGGTCATTGCATCTACTCCGTACGCGACTCCCTGAACAAGACGACCGCGGTTGTAGTCAAAGCTGTTCATGCCCTTGATCGTCCGCAGAGCCGCCGTGACCGCCGTCTTCGCAGTCCCGCCTTCTGCGACGGCGCGATCTGCGTTGATTTGTGCGAAATGCATGAAGCGGATTGAATCCGGAGCAACCGCCGTAAACGGAACCAGCGCTATGGCGAACGCGTAAAACGCGGCCATCGCCAACACTGCCGCCGCAATCTTGATGTTACGCAGGCTCCTCTCCGCGACGGGCGACAATAACCAGAACCGCACATCCAAATTCCCGAAGCAGTGGAATTCTCTCGATCACCGGCTCCAGTCGCTTCATAATCCTTGCAATCCAGTCCGGCGAGAACATCGGCACGAACCCGCCATAGCGCTGATCCTTTACGGACCCGCCTAGGCTGCGGATCCAGCGGCTGAACTGAGTGGAGGTGTAGGACTTTTCATTGTGCTCGAGATGATACGACGAAATCCTCTCGAACAGCTTGAGTCCCGGGTTACGTCCGTTGGGTTCGTGGATGAGAATTTCGGGTGCGAGGCGAAAAGCTTCCCTGATCATTTCCGCCGGGCGATCAGCATGATGCAGCACACTCTGTAGGAGCACCAAGTCAAAGCTATCGTCCGCAAAGGGAAGCTTGTGTGCGTCTCCAACGGCGAATTCAATGTTCCGCTCGGCGCGTCTGCTCTTGATGAGCCCTACGGCACTCGCGGCGGTGTCTACTGCGTACATGGACTTGGGACCTGCCTCGTCAAAGAACCTGAGTGTGAAATGTCCGTCGCCGCATCCCGCGTCCAGCACCTTTTTTCCGCGCATCGCTTCGGTGGCAATGATCAGCGCAGCAGAGCGCTCCGTCGCGAGCTTGCTGCTCAGGCGATCCGTCTTGGTATAGAGATAACCTTCGTTGGCGGCGGCGTCCCGATTGAACACTTCGTTGGGATCGCGGCTGCGAGAATCATTTCCCATGTAGTTCCTACTGTGGCGCGATGTGGCTTAAATCGTCCAGCACTTTCAAAACTTCACGCGGCTTGGAGCCGTCTGGGGGGCCGAGTATCCCCGCGGCTTGAAGCTGGTCGATAATTCGAGCCGCTCGGCCGTAGCCAACCTTTAGTCGGCGCTGCAGGAGCGACGTAGAGCCCTGCTGGTGGTGGATTACAATCTCGGCAGCCTCGCGGAAAAGCTTGTCACGATCGTCGGCGTTTATGTCGTCGTTGTCGTCCCCGCCTCCTGCTTCGGCCTCGCGCTTCCGAACCGCTTCGAGAATGTCTTCTTCGCTGGGCGAGTCGCCGGCAGTCATAAAACCATGGTCCTCGAGCATCTGCTTTCTGGCGTCACGGCGGCTCTGGTACCAGCCCATGAGTTGTTCAGTGTCTTCACTGGAGATGTAGGCGCCCTGCAGACGCGCGGGTTCTGACTTCTCCGGAGCGATGAAGAGCATGTCGCCATTTCCAAGCAGTGCTTCCGCGCCAATTCCGTCCAGAATCGTGCGGCTGTCCACCTGCGACGCGACGCGGAACGCAATCCTGCTGGGGAAATTCGCCTTGATGAGACCGGTGATGACATTCACGCTGGGACGCTGGGTAGCGAGAATGAGGTGAATTCCGATCGCGCGCGCTTTCTGGGCGAGCATCGCAAGCGGCGTCTCGACTTCACCCTGCACCGTCATCATCAGGTCGGCGAGCTCGTCGATCACCAGGACTATGTAGGGAAGGATTCCTCCTTCGTACTCCATGTTCTCGAACGCAATGTCTACCGACTTGGCCCTCTTCAGCTTTACGCCCTCGGTGACCTTGCGATTGAAATCCTGGATGTTGCGCGCCCCATTCGCGGCCAGCAGCTCGTACCGTTCCTGCATCTCGAACACCGCCCACTTGAGAACGGCTGCTGCATCCCGATTGTCGGTGACAACCTTGTGCCTCAGGTGAGGCAGGACATTGTAGACCGATAGCTCCACCATCTTGGGATCGACGAGGAGCAGGCGCAGAGTTTTGGACGTGTGGCGATATACAAGACTAGTGATGATCGTGTTGATGCAAACCGATTTTCCCGAGCCTGTAGCACCGGCAATCAGGAGGTGCGGCATTTTCGCGAGGTCCGCGACAACAGGTTTGCCCTCCAGATTCTTGCCCAGAGCAATAGGAAGCGCAGCACGAGCGCCGGAGAATGCCGCGGACTCCAGCATTTCCCTGAACGCTACAATTTCGGCATTTGGATTTGGCACTTCGACACCGACAGCGCCCTTTCCGGGAATCGGTGCAACAATGCGAATGCTCTGTGCGCGCATTGCCAGCGCGAGATCGTTGGAGAGATTCGCTATCTGCCGCACCTTTACGCCGGCCGCAGGCGCGACTTCGAACTGAGTGACCACGGGACCAGTCGTGCGGCCTACCAGCTCACCTTCCACTTTGAAAGTTCTTAACGCGTCCATCAACTTCGCTCCCATCAGGTCGAGCTCACGCTTTCCCGCTTCCGCATTTCTCGGCGGCGCAGGCGTGAGCAATTCCGGGGATGGAAGCGCATCATCGGCTAGAAGATCGCCGGTATTGGCCGTCATCTGGATAGCAGCAGACACCCGGTCGGCAATATCCGCAGTGACTTCCGCCCTGGATTTCTTTTCGCGCTTCTTCTTTTCCGGACGGGAGGGCGAACCATCCTCGACCCCCTCGACATCGTTCATCAGCGTGAGGTCGAGCGCGGGCATCTCCTCCGGGGGCGGCTCGAGCATCGTAGCAGTTGCAACTGGATCCGGAGAGGATGATGATTTTGCAGCCATTGGAGTGGCGCTGGTGATGCGTTTTCCGAGAACGACGCGGATCGGATTCCACGAAAGCGTCCACGCCATCAGCGCGCTCAACGCGAGCAGCAGCAAAATCCAGGTTCCCGTATTTCCCGCGAACTGCATCAGGTAGAACGCGGCGAACGATCCCCAAAGTCCTGACAGCGGATTGACCTGCCAATCGCCACCGACGGCATGCGCGAGCGCGATAGGAAGGAGCACGACGAGCCCGAGCAGGAACACCATCCACTTCCGGTCAGTCTTTTCATCCATGCGCCCAAAGAGACGGAGTGCGTGGGTCGCTGGAGCGATCGGAAGCAGTGCGGCTGCAGGCCATCCAAAGAAATTCGCCAGAGGCTGGGCGAGATTTGCGCCCACCCATCCAAAACTCCCACGCACGTCCCCGGCGTTCCCGACGCCGTTCAGCTGCAGGATCGCGATGCCCTGCGAGATGAGGGCACCTGCCAGAAAGACCGCGAAAAGCGCGAGCCCAATTCCCTGCAGCTCCCGTTTCAGCTTGCTATCGGGCGCTTTCGCTTCCGAGTCGGGTGATTTGTCGGTCTCTGTAGACCGGGACAACAGGGCACGAATCCAGGGCAGCCGCGGCGATGAGGCCGTCGCCGAATCCTGCTTCGACGAGCGCTTTGCCGTGGACCGAGTCTTCGAAGATTTTTTGGATGTTGTCGCCATACTTCCTATCGATCAGGGCGCACGCCTGGGCGGCATCGTTCGTT
>JBKJPM010000184.1:0-2939 GCA_046595175.1 Gemmatimonadaceae bacterium | reverse complement strand
TATCGCGCTCTCGGCGCAGAAATCCCGACCTTCGCACACCTGCCCATGATTCACGGGATGGACGGAAAAAAGCTGAGCAAGCGTCATGGCGCCACCGCTGTCGGCGACTACCAGCATCTCGGCCTCCTCCCCGGTGCGATGCTGAATTTCCTCGCCCTGATGGGCTGGTCACCTGGTGGAGATCGCGAAGTGATGACCATGCAGGAAATGATCGAGCTCTTTTCGCCCGATGGACTTCAGCGGAAGGCCGCGATCTTCGACACCCAGAAACTGGAGTGGATGAACGGCCAGCACCTGTCACTGGTGCCGATTGAAGAGCTTGAGCCGCGCGTCACACCGGCAATTATTGCAGCCGGCCTGACAAATGAAGCTTACCTGCTTGCACGTAATGCCTGGTACCACGAACTGCTGAATCTCCTGCGCATTCGAGCACGCACAATCGACGACATCGTTCGTCAGGCTGGGCCGTACTTCCTAGACGAAATCACGTACGACCCGGAAGCGGTTGCGAAACAGTGGAAAAATCCCGCTGATGCCCGGTCACTCCTGGAAGCAACCCGCGGCGCGCTTTCAGCGGTCGAAGTATGGAATCTCGAGAACCTCGAGTTGTCGCTGCGCTCTCTTGCTGAAAAGCTGGGCGTCAGCGCCGGGAAAATCTTTCAGCCTCTCCGTGTCGCCTTGACTGGACTGACCGTGAGTCCAGGAATTTTCGAGGTTCTGGCCATTATGGGCCGCGAACAGTCGCTAAAGCGTATCGAACAGGCCCTTTCCGTACTCTGACAAGGGTTTTGGCTGTTGACCATATGTTCCTGATACGGCATTTTTCCCAAAGTGCAATATCGCCGGAGGCCCGCCTCCGGCTTCTACATTTCCAGAGGCAGTATGCCCGAGCAACTAACGCAGCTCGAGACTTCAGTTTACCAGTATTTGCTCGACTTCACGGCTGAGAATACATACCAGCCGAGCATTCGCGATATCGGCAGGCAGTTCAAGATCAAGTCCACCAAGACCGTTTCAGACCTGCTTCAATCACTCGCCAAGAAGGGATTGATCGAGCGGGATCCGGCGCGATCACGCGGTGTCCGGCTGCTCGGGTTCGGCGGCGGAACGCGGACCAAGCCGGTGCCCGTCTTCACGAAGATTCACGCGGGCGAAAATGCGCTGGCGGCCGAAAACCGAGAGAGCTACATCACCGTTGACCGGCAGTTCGCCCCGTCAGAAAATGTCTTCTTCCTGCGCATGCAGGGCGACAGCATGGTCGGCCGCGCTCTTTGCGACGGTGATTTCATCATGATCAATCCCGACATTTCGGCGCACGACGGGGACATCATTGCAGCGCGCATTGGCTCCGAACAGTCGGTGATGACCCTTCGCCAGCGTGACAACTCCATCATCCTCGAGCCTGCCAACCGCAACGAATCACCGCGTGTGGTCCTACCGACGGATGACTTCAAGGTCCTTGGTGTCGTATGTGGAATCTTCCGCCCGCAAATCACCATGGCATCGGTTCACGGGATGCCGCTGGCGTAATCCAGTTTTATACCGGGTAATCAAAACGCGTTCTTCGTATGAAGAGCGCGTTTCTTTTACACCGCGTCAGTCCCGATTACTGCGAATTGTCTATATCCTTCTTGTCGCCATTCTTTTGCGCGGCGCGCTCCCGTTCCTTTCTCTCGCGAATGCTGCGGACGGCTTTCTGGAAGTCCACGTCGTTCAATCCGCGCTGAGCCTGGTACATTATGTCGCGATTCAGCGCGTTCATCGTGCGTTCCCGATCCATCACCGTGGGATTGCCTCCGCCTTTGATGTTGAGCGGCAGCATGGCGAGCAGCGCGTTCGGAATAGACACGGGACCCAGGCGGATATACTGTCCGTCGATTCCGTATTTTCTGCCGCCCTTCTCGAAGGTCCAGTCCTGTGGATCACGTCCGCCTTTCCCCGCCGCCGCGCTGTCGTTAAACGGCTGGACGAAGGACACCATCGCACTGTCCAGTCGCTGCGCAGCGGTCTTGGGCGCCTGCAGCACATGATCAGGCGCGCGCCATACGCGTGGATCCGAGTACGAGGGCGTTATTCCGCGCACCGGACCGCCACCTCCAACGAGGGGACCATTACCCGCCGCGGCCGCCATGTGTGGCCTGGGCTCGGAGATTCCTGTGGGAACAACGAGCGGTGCAATGAGCTTCGGGGCTGGCTCTGATTTTCCATTGAGTCCATCTCCGCCAGTTCTTCCAGCGGTCGCTATAGTTGCGGGAGCTGCCTCGGGAAGCCGCAAAAATCCGATTCTCTGGGGGCGCACTGCGTCCTTTCCCTTCTCCGCATGGCGGTAGAAAGGATAAGGCATAAGGAGCACCTTGATGATTGCCGTCAGAATGATCGCGTGCAGTGCAAGCGATACAAAGAACGGCACACTGAGTTTCGGACGACGGTTCAAGCAGCCTCTTCGAGAAGATCCTTCAGCACCCGGCCACAACGACCTGCAGCTTCGGTAATTCTCTCAGGAGAAGTTATGTACGAAATCCGGAAATATCCCTCTCCTCCGCTTCCGAACGATGACCCCGCCATTACTACAACACCTTCACCTTCCAAAACCCTGTCCGCAAACACAGCACTTGGGATTCCAGCAGGCAGCGGAAGCCACAGGTACATGGATGCCTTGGGCGTCTCACATGCGAACCCATTAGCACGAAACGCCTTCACTGCAGCATCACGCCTGGATTGAAAAACCGCAACGTTTTCCGGCACAAAATCATCCCAATTACGGAGAGCGGCGGCAGCGGCTGCCTGAATCCCCATGAATGGCCCCGTGTCTACAAACGACCTCACCTTAGCAAGCGCTCCCACCAGCTCCTGTTTCCCGGCAGCCCACCCGCAGCGCCATCCAGTCATGTTGTATGACTTCGACATCGAATGAAATTCAATCGCCACGTCGCGAGCGC
>JBKJPM010000172.1:0-4801 GCA_046595175.1 Gemmatimonadaceae bacterium | reverse complement strand
GAAATCATGATGGTCAACAGACCTTCGTATGTCGTGGCTGGCAGCTCGTACTCAGTCGAGTATATCGTGCGCAACAAGGGCAACGCCAATGCCCCCATCACGCTCGACACCAAGAGCGGACTCGCCAGGAAAATTACCAGTAGTCCGGCCAGCCTTACGCTTGCCGCCGGAGAGTCGCGCGCGATTCGAATCAATGTGCAGATGCGCAAGGTTGGTCTCCGTGCAACAGAGGACGTGCTCGAGGTTACCGCCTCCCATGCGCTCGATGCCACTGCAACTTCGCACGTCTCATCAAACATTACCGTCGTCCAGCCCGCAGGATATTCGGAGCCGCGCATCATCCTTCCATCAGTCCTGAAGATTCGCGGAACGCGCGACGGTGAAACTGCTTCTCCATTCGAATTCTCGGGCGGAGGGCCGCTCACCTCAACGGGCGACGTGAGCCTCAGTTATCTGGCGCGCGGGAAAACGGGGCAATCGTCCGCGTTCGGCGATCGCGAGGGGTACTGGTTTGACCTGGCGAGCCCGCGCTACTCCCTTCGTGGAGGCGACAATCTTTATCGCCTTTCTCCATTACTTGGCGGCGGACAACCGGGATTTGGTGGCGCAGCGGAGTTCAATACACACGGGTTCGAACTGGGCGGATACGCCCAGCGTTTTCGTTTTCAAGAGGGAACGCCGAGTGAACGTGGTGCATCGATTGGGTGGAGGGGGACGCCGCGGGCCCGCTTCGCGTTCAACGCGATTGACCGCCCAGGTGGCGCGCTTGCCGGGCGTGTTGGGGGATTAAGCGGACAGCTCAATCCATTCTCGGATATGAATGTCGAATTCGACTTCGGCTCGAACCTGAACAGCGGACCGGCTCGACTTGCCCGATCCCTGCACATCAGTGGAATTGCACCGGTGCAATATGATATCGGCCACGTATCCGGTGACTCTCTCTTCAACGGGCCAGCGCGTGGTATTGCGCACACCTACGGCGTATTCTCGATTAACCCTTTCGCCATGCTGCGAATGAGTGTATCCGGGAGCGAGCACCAAGTGAAGGCATCGTCGTCAGAGTTGGGACTGCGCGACAACTTGTTTCGCACCGCCGGCGGGAGCGTTGCCTTGGGCGGTTGGCTTTCTCTCGACTACCTCAACACCCAGCAGCAACAGGGAACCATCGCGGAACCCGTCAATGAGGGCGAGCAGTCGTTGGCTCTGCGGCTCACCCGTAGCTTTTGGTTCAGTAACTTTTTTTTGTCGACAGAAAACGGACGAGTCACACGGGGTCTGGATCCGAGAAAAGCAGCGTACACGATGTACTCGGCAGGGTCAAGTTTTACTGCTGGAGCACATTCGCTTTCAGTATTTGGGGACCTGTACAGCGGTGGATCGATCAGCCGCGGTCCGGTTCCATTCGTCAATCTCGGAGGCGAAGCGTCACTGCAGATCTTGGCGATGACTCGAGTGTCCGTAACCGGCTTCACCACACGCACTCGTGATGGTTCGCCAGGTGGGTATACGCAGCTTGACTCGCGAGTCACCCAGTCGTTTGCCGACGGCTCCGCGATCAGTTTGCGCACGCGCCACTCTGCCACCGGCGTCGGAGCGGCACGGACAGCGGGCTACCTCGAGTATTCATTGCCAATCGGCGTACCCAGCTTCCACGCAACTGTGCGCGGACGCGCAACGGGTCGCGTGGTAGATGCAGAAACCGGAAGGGGTCTGTCAAACACGCTTGTACGTCTTGGGCCGCAGGCAGCGATCACCGATAGAGACGGTCGCGTCTATTTCAGCTCACTTCCAGCAGGGGAGTATCGCGCATCGCTCGCGCAGGAAACTACATCGTCCGACAGAATCTTCATCGGTAACCCGGAAGTCGCGATCGATACACTCAACGCAAACCCGGTCACATTCCATTTATCTGTCGATCGACCTGCAACGGTAAAGGGTTCGTTACGCGAGTGGACTCTTGTGAAAAAAGGACTTGGGAATGAGCCTGATTCCCTGAAAGAGGGGAGCTTTGTGGAAGGCTCGACGGTCGCACTCATGAGCGCCACTGACACGCTGTATCGACTGACCGATCTGTCAGGAAGCTTCTTGTTTCAGGAAATTCCGCGGGGAGCATGGACGCTAAAGATCGTTACCGATGCCCCCACGGGAAAGCGTTTCGATCCGATAGAGCTTCCCCTGCAGCTGAAATCCGGAGAGGTTGTAAACTCAGCGCTCCGTCTTATACCGCAACAGAGAACAATTCGAATGATCGGTGGTGACGTGAACACTGTTCCCGTCCCTGCCGGTTCCCCCTCGCCGATTAGCAGGTAGTACATTGAAAAAGGCCAAAGTGCACATTTTAAACTTTCGCAGTCTGCTGATAGGCGTGATACTGTCGCTCGTACCCTTTTCGCTTCGCGCGCAACAGGCGATGCAGGTCGTGCGGTACTCGGTCACAGGCGTTTCGCAGGGAAAGATAGATGGCGGGTCTGGCGGATCCGCGGGTTCTACGACGTTTGGAACCTCGAGCAGCGGATTCGGATCGGCGAGCATTCCGACCAAGACGACAACTCCCAGTACGCCGGTGACCACGAACGGTGCCCCGAAAGTGGGCCAGCCGTCTGCGGGGGTAGCTTCTGCCGGGCCGATCACAACTACGCCTGTCTGGCAGGCGAGTTATCAGATCTCCAATAACGAAGAGAACAAGAAGTTAGCGATCTCCATTGATTCCCCAATGCCGGAAGGAATGCAGCTGACTGCAGATATCGGTGCTCCACCCGGAGCCAGCGCGGCGGGGATGGTAAACCTGAAAACAGCCGCCAACGATGTTGTTACCGCAATTGGAACAGGGATGAGCGGTGCCGTCCCGATAGCCTTTTCATTGCGTACCCCTGAGGGATCCACTGAAGATGCAGGCGACCGCAAGGTCACCTTTACCTTCATTTCCGGCTCTTAACCTCCTACGTAGACGTCTTGCCAGTCGTCAGATGTCCATGAGGGTAGTTTGCGAATGAAGAAAAACCGCGACCGGGCAAAACAGGTCAGCACCAACTTTGACGGTTTGGCTACGAGCGAAGCCCGCCGCCTGGCAATTATTTCAGGCGTGGCCGCTTTGGTGCTGACGGCAGGAGTGGCCTTCCTCGTATATACGAGCATCAGCTCACTTGTGAATACGCGGAAGTTGGTCGATCACACCTATGCAGTGATCGACAGGCTAGACCAGCTGGTGATTGACATCGAAGGCGCGGAGTCGCAGCAGCGTGGCTATGTAATCACGGGCGACGAGTCGTTCCTGGGCGTCAGGGACGCATCCAAATGGATATTAGGGATACCCGATTCGATCCGCATTCTCGTCAGCGACGACCCGGAAGAACTGAAGACCCTGGCACGGCTGAGGGGGCACGTCGAAAACAAACTTGCATTGAACGACAGCATCATTTTGGTTCGTTCCTCCGAAGGCCATGATGCTGCCGCCGCGGTGGTTCGGTCGGGACGTGGAAAAGTCTTTATGGATTCCGTCCTCGCTGCCGTGGCAACCATGAAGATTCGCGAGAACACTTTCCTGCGAGAGCGCCGAGACAGCGAACACTTGAGTCTTCGCCGGGCAAAGGTCGCTGGATCGCTGGGGGTTCTCGCGGCATCGCTCCTCGGCCTTGCCGCCGTATTGCTGGTTCAACGGGTACTGGTTGCTTTTGCAGAAGGCCGACGCAATGCCATTCATGCGAAGGCGTTACTGAATGCGACGAGCGAGGGTATTTACGGACTCGACAGTAACGGCGTCATTTCCTTCGTCAATCCAGCGATCACGGCTATTCTGGGGTACACGCGCGAGGAACTCCTTGGCAAGCCCGCGCACAAACTGCTGCATCACACACGCCAGGACGGCGAACCATACCCCGCGCGCGACTGTCCGATGTATAAGATCCTGCAAGAAGGCGGCACGGGCGTTTACGACAATGAGATCGTATGGAAGAAAGATGGGTCATCGATACCTGTTGAATATTCCGTGAACCAGATGCTGGATAACGATGGCAACGTCGGTGCAGTCGTGACCTTTCGCGAGATTACTGACAGGCAGATTGCAGAGGCCGCATTGCGAAGCGGAAAGGAAGCGGCCGAAACGGCCAATCAGGCAAAGACTGATTTTCTCGCGCGAATGAGCCACGAACTTCGCACGCCACTCAATTCCGTAATCGGGTTTTCCAACGTCCTCCTTCGAAACAAGGGCGGGAATCTTCGCGAACAGGAAATCCAGTACCTGGAGCGGATCCGGAAAAACGGGGTGAATCTTCTCTCGCTCATCAACGACATTCTCGATCTCTCGAAAATCGAAGCTGGCAGGATGGAAGTCGACAACGAGTCAGTGGACCTGCAGCGCATGGTGCATGAAGTCATTGCCCAGTTCGAGACACAGGTACACGAGAAGCGAATTACCATCACAACTGTTATCCCGGAACGCGTTGCACCGCTCGTGACCGACCCCGCAAAACTGCAACAGATTCTCCTTAACCTCGTCGGGAACGCCGTCAAGTTTACTGATGACGGCTTGGTACAGGTTCGTATTGTCACTGATCCGGCGACTGACCGGGCGATTGCAATGTTTGTGACCGACTCCGGAATTGGAATTCCGCCCGACCGAATTGAAGCGATCTTTGTCGCATTCGAGCAGGCCGAAAAAAGCACGACCCGACGTTACGGTGGCACTGGCTTGGGATTGCCCATCTGTCGGTCCCTTTGTGGTCTGCTCGGATTTGAGCTCACTGTCTCCAGTGAAGCTGGAAAAGGATCCACGTTTACTGTCGACATGCGTCCTGCTCCAAAG
>JBKJPM010000077.1:0-2553 GCA_046595175.1 Gemmatimonadaceae bacterium | reverse complement strand
TTTTCCCAGTACGCGCTCAACCTCGGGAATTTTCCCGAGCGCTGCGTCGCGCTGCTGCAGGACGAGCTTTGCTTCGCCGGTGCCGACGCCGGGAAAGAGGGAAGGCATGTCCATCATACTGCCTTCATTGAGCGGCGGCATGAATTCACTTCCAATTCGCGTCCAGGGGAGAATCGTCACCGCCAGAATAATCCCGGCAATTGCAACGGTTGTTTTGCGGTTCCGCAGCACAACATCTATCAGCGGGCGATAAATCCGGATCAGGAATCTGTTTACTGGATTTGCAGATTCCGGCTTCACTCCGCCCCGGATGAGATAACCCATAAGCACGGGAACCAATGTGATGGAAAGAATTGCTGCCGATCCCATCGCGAGGGTTTTTGTCCAGGCCAGAGGCTTGAATAGCCGGCCCTCCTGATCCTGCAGCGCAAACACAGGAAGGAAGCTGGCAGTAATTATCAGGAGCGACACAAAGAGAGAACCGCCGACTTCGCGACTGGATTCAACTACGAGATCCCAGCGCGAACGATGCGTTCCGGCCGCAGCATCGTGCTCCATGTGCTTGTGAAGATTTTCCACCATGACGATGGCGGCGTCTATCATCGCGCCAATTGCCACTGCAAACCCGCCGAGGCTCATGATATTCGCGGAAAGTCCCAGCACGCGCATCGCCAGAAATGACATCAGAATTCCAACGGGCAGTGTTAGCACGGCGACCAGCGCGCTCTGAGCATGGAACAGGAAAAGGATTGTTATCAGTGCTACAATGATCGATTCTTCGATGAGCTTTCCGCGCAAAGTGCGGATTGCAGCCTCGATCAGCCCTGACCGGTCGTATCCATCGGCGAACTGGACTCCGGGCGGCAACGCCGTTTTCAGGTCTGCCATTTTGTTCTTCACCGTCTTGATCACCTCGAGCGGATTGGATCCGTACCGCATTACAACCCAGCCGGTAACGACCTCACCCTTTCCATCCAGATCAGCTATGCCGCGCCTGATGGCGGGGCCAATCTGAACGTTGGCGACATCGCCAACAGTTATTGGTGTCCCATCACTTGTCGCTCCGATGGAAACTGACTGGATGTCAGCAGTTGACTTGAATCGTCCGCGACCGCGAACGATATACTCGGCGCCTCCCATCTCGAGCACACGCCCGCCGACATCAGTATTTGAATTTTGAACAGCGCTCGAAACTTTCGTGAGCGGTATACCGAATGCGGCAAGTTTCACAGGGTCAACTTCGACCTGGTACTCTTTCTCAAAACCGCCGAGGGATGCTATCTCGGACACTCCGGGTACCGAAGTGAGTGCCGGACGCACGACGAAGTCCTGCAGTCCCCGGAGCTGCGCGAGATTGAGTGTGCCGCTCGTGTCTGCCAGGATGTACTGCATCACCCAGCCGACTCCTGTCGCATCCGGACCAAGCGTCAGCCCCGCCGACGGGGGCAGTTTGCCGCGCACGGAATTCAGGTATTCGAGCACACGGGAACGCGCCCAGTAAAGATCGGTGCCGTCCTCGAATACCACGTACACGGCGGAGAGACCGAACTGGCTCATTCCCCGCACGAACTTAATGCGCGGTACCTTGAGCAGCTCGGTTGCAAGCAGGTAGGTGACCTGGTCTTCGACAAGCTGCGGTGCCTGGCCGGGCCACTCTGTCATTACGATGACCTGTACATCAGAGAGATCGGGAATGGCGTCTACGGGCGTGCTCAGCATCGCGAAAGTTCCGGCGCTCGAAAGCAAGACCGTGATGATCAGCACCGCAATTCTGCGTTGCACCGACCAGCCAATAATTCGATTAAGCATGGCGGTTACCGCTTCGGCGCTGAAGTGATCCCGGCCGTGTTCACCGTTTCTTTGGCTGGAGTACCACCCATCCCATCCATTCCCTTCATTACGTCCCCAAGATTGGACTCTGAGTCAATCAGGAATTGCGCGGATGTAACCACGCGCTCCCCACGCTTCACGCCGTCGAGAATTTCTACATAGTCATCGCCTGTACGTCCGAGCGTAACGGTGTGTGGCATGAGACTGCCTCCGCCCATGTCCACGAACACGAGAGCACGTTCGCCAGTTTGAATTACTGCCGACCGCGGAACGGACAAAGCGGATTGTGTCGCGGTGTTAAGTCGAACTGTCGCGTACATGCCGGGCTTGAGCAGCCGCCCGCTGTTCTGAACGGTGATTCGCGCACGAACTGTTCGCGTGGCTTCACCAAGCACCGGATATACATACGTCACTCTACCGTTAAAAGGGCGGCCTGGGAAACTCGCAAATTCCAGCGTGGCAGCAGTGCCCTGAGTAACGATTCCCGCATCGGCTTCCCTGAGCTGTGCGTCGACCCATACGTCGGACAGGTCGGCGATCGTATACAATTCCTCGCCTGCTGTGATTGCCTGACCTTGCACGACTTTTTTCTCGAGAACTATTCCTGAAGCGGGGGAGAAGATCGTAGTGGTGCGATTTACCCGCCCACTGCTCAATACCGCATTGATCTGTGCATCTGAAACATCCCATAGCCGGAGCCGTTGCCTTGCGGCAGTAACCAGA
>JBKJPM010000010.1:0-7166 GCA_046595175.1 Gemmatimonadaceae bacterium | reverse complement strand
TGCGGCGATCAGGTCCGACGTCTCCGTCGCAATCTTGAACAACCGCGCCGGCGAAAGGTCCCGCTTCGCGCGGTCGTTGGCGATCTCCGACGTGTATTCGCGAATCGTTTCAGTCGGATTGAAATTCTTGTCGAGCGCCCGTGTTACAGCGTCGAGGTTGAAAAGTGCCTTCGCGAGCAGCGTCAACTCTGCCGGCAGCTTCAGCCCCTTACGATAACCGATCGCAATCATTTCGTAGAGAACCAGACCGGCGGGAGTATCCCCAATCGTTTGGTCCACATTGCGCGCAATCAGCGCCGATACTTCGGCTACATATGACTTGCGGTCGAAATCTTCAAGATGCTCTCCCATCTCAATCAGAGTTTCGGCCGCCGTGTCGCCATGATTCTCGGCGATTGAAAGCAGAAGCCGAACGACCGAGTCTTTTAACCGATCCGTCAGGTGCGCAGTCATTCCAAAGTCGATGAGTGCAAGCTTGGGATCGAACGGCGACGGCAGTGTGGCGGAGATGGACTCCTTGCGCGCTTCCTGTTCCGACTTTGCCAGCGGAGTCGCTGCAGCCCGCAGCTCGCCGCGACGGTCCGCGCTTTCCGCTTCGAGTGGAGTGAGCGGATTTTCCCGCGTCGGCAGGACTACGAAAACATTTCCCGGATGCGGATCCGCATGGAAATGTCCTATGACTGCGATCTGGTGCAGGTATGCCTTCGCAAACTCCTCGGCGAGAAAGCTGAAGTCGTAGTCGATGCGCGTGATCGGAGGGATCTCGCTGATCTTCACACCACGGATTCTTTCAATTGTGAGCACGTGGTGTGTGGTATACGCATCCACCACGCGCGGAATCAGGATATGCGGAAAAATCGCGAGGTTCTTCCGAAACGTCGCTCCATTCTTCGCTTCCGTCCTGTAGTCCAGCTCGTCCACCAGCGACCGCTCAACCTGCTGCACGACGCCAATCAGATCGATTCTCTCACCTGCACTCGTATGGGCGGTGAGGAAGCCGGCCATTTCGCGGAAAAACTCTATGTCGTCACTCAGCTGCTCGCGGAGGCCAGGGCGCTGCACTTTTACGACGACTTCCCGCCCGTTTCGCAGGGTTGCGGCGTGGACCTGGCCGAGGCTCGCGCTTCCAAGTGGCTCATAGTCGAATTCCGAGAATAGCTTGGAGATGCGTGCGCCAAGATCCTCTTCAATAGTGTTCTCGACGTCCTCGCGCGACATTGGCGGGACATTGTCCTGCAGGTCCTCGAGCTCCTTTATGTATTCAGGCGGGATCAGGTCGGGCCGGGTAGATAGCACCTGTCCGAGCTTGATATAAGCGGGTCCAAGCTCGACAAGTCTTTTCCGGAAGGCTTTTGCTTTACTCTCGTCTGCGGCGTCGGGGGCTTCACCATCGTCGGCAGCGTCCACATTCTGGATAGCCAGAAGTCCCTGCTTTTTGGCAAAATCCATCAGGCCATAGCGGGTAAACAGGCCAATCGTGGCCGTGAGCTTCGGTATGTAGCGCGGAGATAGTATCATTGCTGTGCTGCAGGGGGCAGAAAGTATGCCTGCTCCAATATGCCTCAGGCCCCATCAACATGGATATTTTTACGCATGACTGACCAAACAAATGTCACCGGGCCGGTTGAGATTCGTACCGTACCAAAGCCCTGGGGCCACGAGACGATTTGGGCGGTAACGGCTCAATACGTGGGGAAGATCTTGCACATAAAGGCGGGGCACGCCCTTTCCGTCCAATACCACAACACAAAAGACGAGACAGTGTACCTGCTTTCTGGTGAGATGGTCTACCGCGTGCAAGAGGGTGATGCTCGGGATGGCGGCGCCGCTGCGCTTGGCGACGGAATGAAGGACATGAAGCTCCAGCGTGGCGAAGCGTTCAGAATTTCACCGGGAACAGTTCATCAGATGGAAGCGATTACCGATTGCGACATACTGGAAGTTTCCACTAATCACCTGGATGACGTCGTGAGATTGCGTGACCGATATGGCCGCGAGGGGACGAGCGCACCATGAAAGTGATCATTCCCCTGGCCGGAAAGGGATCGCGACTTCGGCCCCATACGCACATCACGCCCAAGCCGATGCTCAAGGTGGCCGGAAAGCCGGTGATGGAATACATCCTTGAGGACCTGAAAAAACTGGGTGTCGTGGACCAGGTCATATACATCACTGGCCACCTGAAAGAGAAAGTCGAGGAGTTCGCGCGAAAGACCTGGGATGTTCCTTCTGTTTTTATTGAGCAGGAGGTTCAGGACGGTACTGCGGGCGCGGTTGCTCTCGCGAAGGATTACGTTGACCAGCCGGTCCTGATCATTTTCGTGGACACGATTTTCGACGCTGATCTCTCGATCGTGAAGAGTGTGGACGCCGATGGGATCATATGGGTGAAGGAAGTCGAGGACTATCAGCGCTTCGGTGTCGTGGTCACTGACGCAGACCAGAACATGACTCAAATCGTCGAGAAGCCGAAGACTCCGATCTCAAAACGCGCCAACATCGGACTTTACTACATCAGGAACTGGAAGCTCTTGTACGAGGGGATCGACCACGTCCTGAAGCAGCCCAAGAACCAGGGTGAATATTTCCTCACAGACGCGTTCCAGTACATGATTGACAAGGGCGCGAAAATCCGGGTTGTGGATGTTGAGGGCTGGTACGACGCTGGCAAGATCGAGACGATGCTGGATACCAATCGTGTAATGCTGACTAAAGGTCACGCGCGAAAGCCGGGCGATGTTGAAGGTTCGACGATTAACGATCCGGTTTATGTGGAAGCGGGTGTCAAGATTCGCAATTCCACCATCGGGCCCAACGTGTCCATTGGAGCAGGGACCGTTATCGAGGACTCGACCGTGAGTCACGCGATCGTTGGCACCAATGCGAAAATCACGAAGTCGGCTCTTACAAACTCGCTCGTCGGCGACGAGACGGTGCTGATCGGTGTAAAGGGCGAAGTCACCGTCGGCGATCACTCCGAGGTCCGAATATCGTAGCGGCAGAGGGCGATGCCCCCCCCGAGAAGAAGAAAAAACTTCCGCGCAATGTCTTAGCTCTCAGCGGTGTCAGCTTTTTCACTGACTCCTCGACGGAAATGATTTATCCGCTGCTCCCGCTTTTCCTGAGCAGTGTGCTGGGCGCAAACGCGAGCTTCATCGGGGCAATTGAAGGGTTCGCTGAATCCACCGCCGCACTTCTGAAACTCTTCAGCGGCTGGTGGTCTGACAAGGTTGGACGCCGGAAGCCGCTTGTTGTCCTCGGCTATGGGATCGCGTCATTCGTTCGTCCCTTCACTGCGATAGCGCAGACAGCTACGCAGGTGCTCGCCATTCGCGTCACCGACCGTGTGGGAAAAGGATTGCGCAGCTCGCCGAGGGATGCGCTGCTTGCTGATTCGGTCGATCCAGCGCAGCGGGGAAGGGCGTTTGGGTTTCACGCCGCCGCCGACAATGCCGGAGCTGTCGTCGGACCCCTTGTCGCTTTTGCGCTCATCAAATGGGGTGGAGTTTCGCTGCGATCGGTTTTCTGGATCGCGGCCATTCCGGCGATTTTCGCGTTCGTTGTTCTTATTGTCGCGGTGAAGGAGGACAAGAAACCAGTTCCCGAAACGGCGATCAAGAATGAAAAGGCGCAGTTTGGCGGAAATCTTGGCAAGAAGTTTTGGGCGTACCTTTTTGTTCTTCTGCTTTTTACTCTTGGAAATTCGACCGATGCTTTCCTTTTGCTGCGCGCGAACCAGCTGGGAATCAGTATCGCGTTGACACCCGTTGTTTGGGCATTCCTGAATTTGGTAAAGACGTCCACCGGTGTGTTGGGTGGAACGCTATCCGACAAGTTCGGCCGCAAGCCGCTCATCGTCGGCGGATGGGTGCTTTATTCGGCAGTGTACTACGGCTTTGGGCGGGCGAGCACGAGTTGGCATGCATGGGCACTGTTCGCCGCATACGGGATTTTTTACGGAATGACGGAAGGCGTAGAGAAGGCACTTGTTGCCGATGTTGTTCCCGCCAACAGGCGCGGAGCTGCGTACGGCTGGTTCAATCTCGCCATTGGACTCGGTGCGCTCCCCGCGTCCCTTATGTTCGGCGCGATTTGGGACCGTTCGGGGGCGCATACCGCATTTCTATTTGGCGCGGTTCTGTCTCTGACCGCGGCAGCTGGATTGACTTTGTTCGTTCCGATTGGTGGAAGAACTAGCGTCGCTTCCTCCACAGCCTGAACCAGAACCAGGCCAGCAGCCCTAGCGCCGCGAGCGGAATTACGACTCCGAGCGATGCGATCATCGAAGCGAAGAAGCCGACGAAATTTCTCCAGGCCTGACGCACCGCTGCACTGATTGGGTTTTCGCCGGGTGTGTTGCCGATCAAGGGCTGCGGCTCGTGCAGGTTTACCGTAAGCGTACTGAGTGCGACACGGTTTTTGAGAAAGCGCAGTCTTCCTTCCATCTGATCGATTTCCGTGCGTACCCTGGCGAGCTCGCGCTCTACTGCGAGGACATCCTGCAGTCGTCCAGTGCGGGCCGCGAGCAACTCGATCAGGCGCGTTTCGAGTTTACGCGCGTTCTCGATACGCGCAGTCATATCAACAAACTCTTCGCCGACATCCTGCGCGTTGGTCTGGGCGACCTCGACTCGGCCGATGGCAGTCAGCGCAGCAACCGCTTCATCGTAACTCGGCGAGGGAATTCGAATCTCGAGCATGGCGCCGCGCACCTGATCGCGTCCGCCGGTTGTGGAGGTGTTGGTGATGTAGCCACCCACCTTGTTGGCTAGTGCACGAACCTGGGCGATAGCTGGATCGAGCTTGGAGACTTCCAGCGTTGCGTAGCCGGTGCGAATCATCATCGCAGGTGTAGCCGCTTTCGGCTGTGAGGCAACAACTGGAGGATTCGCATCGTCACTTGCGACGGCTGGACTCATCACCGCCGTTGCGCTAGCGAATCCTCTAGGTGCTCGTTGCGCGCTCATGTCGCGCTTCATTTGTAGAGCTGGGGCTCCTACTGCGGTGACTGCATCCTGCAAAGCTGATTCAGGTGGCTTACCGCGATCGCAGGCTACGGCGGAAAGGGCGATGGCGCAGAGAATGGTCTGCCGGATTGTCATAGTGTGTTTTGAAGAGTCACACAGTGAGACAGCCCGAGCCCGGTAATTGTTTACCTCAAATCACTGGTTTAATCCAAACGTCATCTTGTATGGGTTTCGTTAACAGGCTCCGTGTCTTCTACGGTTTATGAAATGGCCGGGAAATAGCGGAAGGGACGGACTAGTACGGAGTTTTTTTATTGAACTGCTCTGGACTATTGAGTTAGGGTGTTGATCCTAAAACATCCCGCTCCGTATCGGTCCGCACTTTCCGGTCTCTCCCGGCCATTTCGAAGACCATACCAATGGAGCAGAACTAACAGCATCGCGCTCCCGGCCTGGAGTAGCGCGCGGCCAGACGCTCACGCACGAATGCCTCGCGCGTGAGGGGGGAAGTGCCGGGATGATGCACCCCCATGTGCACCAAGTATGCTTCGTAGTCCGGCGCACCGATTACGCGCCGTACAACTGCCGACAACTGCCGCAGAAATGACTTCATTAGGGAGTTTTTGTTTTCAACGGGACTCGCTCCGGGAGATTTTTCTCGAACAGCTCAAAGATTCTCCGATACTCGTCCGCCCACGAAGAGGGTCTCACGAATGCGTGATCCTCCACCGGATACACAGCGAGCTCCCAATCCTTCTTCCTGAGCTCGATCAAGCGCTCCGTGAGTCGCACGATGTCCTGGAAGAAGACGTTCGTGTCCACCATTCCATGCGCCATCAGGAGCGGGTCTTCCAATCCTTCGGCGTAGTAGATCGGCGAAGAGCGGCGATATGCCAGGGTGTCAGTTTGCGGGAAGTTCAGGATCGGGGAGGTGTAACCATGGTTGTAATGCGCCCAGTCCGTAACGCTTCTAAGGGCCGCGCCAGCACCAAACATCTTTGGCTGCGTAAACAGCGCCATGAGCGTGATGAATCCGCCGTAGCTACCTCCATACAACCCGATTCGCTCAGGATTGATATTGTAGTTTTTCTGCAGGTATTTCGATGCATCTACCTGATCCTGCAGGTCGCGACCTCCCATGTAACGGTAAATCGCCGTGCGCCAGTCGCGCCCGTATCCGCTCGACGCCCGGTAGTCGAGATCCACAACTACATATCCCTTCGATGCGAGGAACTGGTTGAACATGTACTCGCGCGGATATTCGGACCAGAAATTTCCAACGTTGTGCAGGTATCCCGCGCCGTGCACGAAAATCACAGCAGCACCATTGGGCTGTGCGCCCATGTCGCCAGGTCTATAAATGTGCGCAGGAACGGTCAGTCCGTCTGAAGCCGGAACCTGGACGATCTCCGGGACTATCCATTTGAAGGACAGCCACTCCTTGCTGGGTGACGCGGTGAGCTGCGCCATGGCGGTTCCCGGGCGCATGTGAATCAGGAAGAGCTCGGGCGGCCGGTTCACATACGAGTGAACGTCGGCGCCGAGAGTTTCGTCGGGTGAGATCGTGACAGTGTGCCGACCAGGAGCCGTGGTAATTCTTTCGCGCGTTCCGCCGTTCACTGACATGCGATACAGGTGCTCGTCGAATGGCGATCCTTCGTTCGTGTGGATGAAGAATGTCTTTTCGTTACCGGACAACTGGATGTCGAGCACCTCCCATTTTCCCTGGGTCAACTGCCTGCGATCGGACCCGTCTGCATTCGCAGTGTAGAGATGCGAATAGCCATCTTGTTCCGACGTGAACCAGACTCGATTCCCCTGATCGTACCAGCCGAGGCAGGTGTCACAGGGACCAAATCCGGAGGCGCCCAGCACCCAGGCGCTGTCCCGCTGAACGTCAACGGCCTGCATCGCTCCCTTGGCGTTCACCGACTGGATCATTCGCGTCTTGTTGTCGTACGTGAATGAGCTGAACACAGCGGCCGTGCCGGATTTATTCCAGGTGGCGGAGCCGAGATATCCGGTCGCGGTGTCGGTGGGATACGGCTTGAGCCATGTGAGGGTGCCTGATGGCAGCGAAATGAAAGCGACGCGGTTCGTCTCCTGCGTGTCGCCGACGTAGTTGCGAATCTTGAGATTCTCCACGTAGCCGCTTCCAGTCACGTACTGCGGCACTTCCGCAGTTCGAACTCCCGATAC
>JBKJPM010000305.1:0-8833 GCA_046595175.1 Gemmatimonadaceae bacterium | reverse complement strand
TTTTTCAATTGCGTGGAAATCTGTTGCGGTAGCGGTCAGCGAGAAAACCGGCCTCTTGTACTGTTGCAGCCCGATAGTTCCTTCGACCGCCACGCGGCCGCGAGTCTCCCGCATTGTTTCCGCAGTCAACCGCTTCACGAACACAGTGTCGTTATTTAAAACGACATCGGCGTTGATTCGCTCCAGGCGCGTGCCGAATTCCGTCGCCGTAGCAGTTCCGTCATCTATGCGAAACTCACCCTCGATCTTCGGCTGTGATGTTGTCCCGCTCACATCCACGTTGGCGCGTACAGATCCGCGGGCCAACCCGATCGCGGGAGTGAACGCCGATATTAGTGCGAGATCCACTCCCTCAGTGCGCACGCTGGCACGAATTGAATCGCCTTCGAGGCGGACCCCGCGTATCGCAAGCTTTCCATTCGACGGGTGCGCAAGCACAAGGGAATCGAGGGTCGCACCTTTGCTGGTGATCTGGGCATGCAGCTGTCCTTCGTTGGCGTATGTACCAACCGCGTCGCCTGTGATGCGAAGAGTGTCAACTTGAAGGAAGGTGGTGTCACCCGCAGTTCGCGAACTTCCGCGCACTTCAGTACGAATTCCATTTTCCGATGTAAGCGTTGCGCTGAGCACGCTCGTCCCTGCGGAATCCCTGGTTGCAGTTGCTTCTCCCTTGCCGAACAGCAACCCGCCAATGGAAACGTTCGAGCCCGAGAGCCGGGCGACGCTGTTGCGATTCGTTGAGTCCCCAAATGTTATGTCAGCACGGAGTCGGTCTGCGCCCCGTCCTCCGAATGCGAACTTCTCGCTTTCGATAACTGCATGCGTCCGCAGCCGCCCCGGCATTCCAGTCACGTCGCCGACAAGTCTCAGCGTCCCACTCAGAGTGTCAGCATCAGCGAGCTTGATTCCCGCAGCCCTGAGATAAGGCTTTGCAGCGCCGACGGAGTCCAGTGCGAAATCGAATTTCAGTGAGCCCGACCGCGCTGGAGCAATCGCGTAACTGCCGCTGGCTTCGCCGCGCAATCCTTTGCCGCGCACAAGCAGCGTGTCTATCTGCGCCACGCCGTTGGCGACTGCAAACCTTCCCGTCGCACCTTCAACCGGAATTCCCTCCACGACTGACTTGTCCAGGTCCGCCTCGATTCTGCCCTTCATTTCCTCGGCGGTTGCACCCGCAACATCTAGCGCATACCGGCCGGTCAGGCGCGTCTCCGGAATTGCCTTGCCGACAACAAGAGTCTTGAGGTCGAGACCAGCAACTGTTCCGGTACCGCGCGCTCCATAGGACGGCGGATCAGCGTCAACGTATCCATCGAACGTGAATGCTCCGGACGGACCAGACATCGAAGTAGCGATCTGAAGGTTTTCAGATGTCCCGCGAATCCTGATTGGGCCGGACACCTCTCCGCGCAGGGGAAGAACCGGATACGACCTTGCCAGGGCCGTCAGCCAGATCGGCTGTCCCTGAAGATCGACATCATAGGTCAGGAACTTCTCACCCCAGATGACCCTGCCCTTTCCTGTTACGCGGGAAACTGGCGCGTCGCCATCATGATGCAGGACGTCGGCATTGCTGAACCGGACGTCCATCCATGAAGAGTCGAGTCGAGCCGTTCCGGACAGCGTTCCCTTTAGTTTTGGGAAGAGCGGGTTGAGGAACTGCAGTGTCCGCATGTCCAGCCTGCTCATGTCCACATCGAATCCGTGAAACACTGTAAAGGCCGGGAATAAAATGTCGAGCTCACCGCGTCCCGTGAACTTCGAAATTGCGCCGGGAACGTGTGCATCCGAGAACGTCATGTTCGATTCGTCCACATGGAAATGCGTTAGCAAACCTCCGGCTGCTTTCACGGTTCCAGTAAGCTTGCCCTGCCAATCGTATGGAAACGGTTTGCCGTTCAGCGTACGCAGCAAATCGAAGTCAACGGGGTCGGCAACAAGGTCCACATCTCGCACGCCGAGTACTTCGCCACCAACCGCGTAGGTCATACTCCCAAGAAGACGGGAGCGCGTACTCTCGACGTCCATGTTCGTGATCTTGTAGTCAATGATGTGCGGATTCTTCTCGCTCACTATCTCCAGGTCGAGACTTCCGCTGCCAGTTTTCGGGAGAGTCGGATAAATCCACGCGATGTCTGCCATTGCAACACGGTCAGCGTTTACGTGGATCGCATAGCGGAGTGGTAAACCACTTCCCCACACAAGCTTTCCGACTGCCTTTCCGTGCGAGCCCGGAAGAGTCATTCTGGGTGAGCTAAACCAGATGCTGTCGCCGTTTTGCCTGATATTTGCCGCGACCTTGGTGAAGCTGAACGGCGGATCCTTAACGACCATGCTCGCATCCGTGATGCGCACAAATCGGCCAGCGCTGTCAGGATCTGCCAGCCGGATGTAGCCGGTTCGAATGTCGCCGTTGGTGAACCGCCAGGTGCGCGTATATCCGCCCCCTGCCCTGCGAAACTCCTCAGTCGGATGTGAGAGTGCCGCACGAATGACACTGTCCCGGCGCACGCCCTTGAACCATTCCGCCGGGTGCCACTGAAGTGTGAGCGTGAACTTGAGGTTGTTCACGCGCGCGGAGTCTACGACAATGAAATCACCAAACTTTCTTGCGGTCGATTGCGTACCCCCTCGACCCTCGGGAAAAATCTTCCGCCAGTTCCAGTGGCCATCAGGATGCTCACGAATGTAGACAATCGGATTGTTAATCTCGACGTAGCGCAGCAGGACGCGCTTGTCGAACATGTCGCGGATATCGTACTTCACACGCACCGGGCCGGTCGCGACAAAAAGAGTATCCTGCTGGTCGCGGATCTCGAGCGAGTCGAGCGTAACACCGGACAGCAGTCCGCCATGAATACGGCCGATGTAAACCTTGCCCTGAACTTTTCCGGACAGGAACGACATCACCAGCTTTCGCATCTGGTCCTGCCCGTAACCCGTCTGCGTCGCAGAGATGGCCACGATTACAATCAGTGCGAGTCCGCCCAGAAGGACAAACGCACTCTTCAAAACGATACGCTGCCTGCGGGACATGCCTAGAAAGCCTGGCCTATCGCCAGACTCAATGTGAGTTTGCTCCGGAAGCTCGCATCAGCCGGCGGCCTGAAGGTGGAGGGGCAAGCTTTCTCTTCCTGAACCAGAACTCCATCGGCGTTAGTGTGGACCTTCAGCGGATTGCCGGGGCTTACACAGGGGAGTCCACCACCCTCCTGGCGATTCGCTTCGAAGTACAGCGGACCTGCCGGCCGGCGATAGGGATTATACCCCACCACTATCCGAACGGGACCCACAGGAGTGAAGGCGCCGAGCTGAATACCAGGCGTGACCTTGATCTGAAAATTCTGGAAGACCTGAAGGCCGCGGTTCCAGACATCGCCCGCATCGGTGAACAAAGTCAATTGCAGCACATCCGGCAATACAGGACTTCTAAGCCGAAGTTCGGCGTTTGCCACAAGCAGAGAGTTGCCGCCCAGGGGAACTGTCCTTCGGTAGGAAGCGGTCGTATCCGCGCGGAAAAATGTATCGGGGCGGGCAACGACAGTATCAAATTGGTTTGCGATATAGATCGCAGACCCCAGCTCATTCTGGTTGAATCCACGAACGGTTGTCGGGCCGCCAGCATACAGCCGCTCCTGCGGCGGAACGAAGCCATTCGCCGAGCCAAAGGTTTTGCCGAAAACCGAGCCTGCGCGCAGGCGGACCGCGAATACATTCCCCCCGCCAATGCCCCAGTACCTGGCGGCTTCACCCTGCAGCTTGTTGAAGCGCAGCGTCGGATCGGAAAAGATTGCAGGCGAAGCATGTCGTACTTCGAAACGTACAATCCCACCATGACTGGGAGATATGAGGTTGTTCGTGTTGTCCCGGGAAATCGTGGCGCTCAGGACTGCAAGTCGCTGTGTCTCCTGAAAGCGCTGGCGCGTTTCCAGGTCGCACACATTGAACACCGCGCAGAAAAGTGCGGGCTGCGCTTCAGTGCGCCCATAGTCAACTGCGTATGCGAGGCTTATTGGGGTTGACTCCCATTGCCGTATCACAACTGATGCAATTCCACCGATTGCCGTCGTGCGGAGATAAGCCTTGAATTCGGAGATGCGCTCGGTGTAAACCGTCAGCGCCGGTATAGCGCGCAGTCCGGCATACAGCGGCTTTCTGAGCGTCGCTCCGGTATAGTAGTTCAGCTTGTTGCTGTAAGGATCGCTTTTCGCTTCTCCGCACAGCTCCTTCGCTCCGGACAACGGCTCGCCAATCCCGATCTTGGAAACGCGCGCGGTGAGATCCAACCGCTGCGCTCCCTTCCGGAAGTTGTAGTTGGAAAGCTCACCAGTGACACGGAAGCAGTCCAGCGTTCCGTAGCCAGCCCCAAGTCGCGCCGAATTCATCGCGTTCTCGATGAGAATAGCGCGAAGCTGAACGATCGAATCGGTCCTGGATACACTGTCCGGGAAGAGAGTTACATGCTGGTACGCTTCCGTCTGATACAGTCTTCGTTGAGCATTGAGCAGGTCCTGTTCGCGATACAATCTTCCCGGCTCCAGTCCGAGAATTCGTCGCACAATTTTATCCTCGATCTGTCGCTTATGATCCTCGAATGGAGTGACTGTCACCTCGAGGGCTCCAAGCCGTGTAAGCGGACCCGGAGCCACTGAAAGAGTATCCCACGCCTGGTACCGCGCCTGATCAACAACGGACCTGTTGTCCACCTGTGCCTGCGGGTATCCGGCATTGCGGAGGCGCCGGCCGATCGAATCACGTGCTGCTTCTACATTCACGCGGTCGAAGCGTGCCCCCGCGCGAATCGGAAGTTCGCGCGTCACACCTTCTGCATTCTCGACGCGTTCAAGACCCTTGATCGTCAGGCCGGCTATTGTCACCGGTCGTCCTTCCCGGATTTTGAACCTGACTTCGACTGCTGCTCTTCCGATCGAAGTAACCGCGGTATCAACGGCAACGTCAGGAAATCCTCGACGCCTGTAGAACACCATGAGACGAAGTCTATCGTTCGGAAGCTCTGCGCGGTCCAGGCAATACTTGATCGCAGTTGGGAGACGAAGAAAGCGCCGAGCCCATCCAGATGGTGTGGTTACAATCGCACTCGCGAGGTCTGCATCGGAGAACACAGTATTGCCATCGAACGACAGGCGCCGAACTTCCACATCACCCGGGTCGCAGCGAAGATCCTGGGCGGGAAGCGAGCGAGCGATTAGGGATGTCGAAAACGAAACGCCAATTACGACGACTGACTTCCAGAAACGGTTCATCTACCCCGCATCGGGCGGTGCGACGGCGGGGACGGGACTTCGCTCGTTTCCGCCAGGGAGGTAATCCTGGAGCTGACCTCGCGCTCCTGGGTTCCTTTCGTTTGCTTTGGCTCAGTCCGGGGATCGCGGTTTGGCTCCGGCGGACGACTGAGTCGGCGTAGTTTCCCCTCCGGAACGAGGGGCGTCCGCTGGATTAAGAGTTGCACAACGTAAAAACTCGCGAGTCCGGCTGCTATTCCGGCCCCGATTGCGGGCAATAATTCGCTCGGTTTCAGCTTCCTGCGGTATGTATAATCAGCGCTCATGTTTGACGCGTGTTTTTGTGATTCATAAGTTCTTCTCATACCACCCTTTATGTCAACAAAAACCCACCCGACAATGCGACGAATTGCACTCCTTCTGATCCCTGCTTTTATCGCCTGTCGTGGCGGCGAATCCAATCCCTCCCGCCATACGCTCATCGACTCCCGGGACACCTACGACCCGCGCTCCTTGGACCCTGCCCTCTCGACCGATGTTCCAACCGGTCGCGCGGTAGGCTACGTCTTCGACGGTCTCGTCCGGTTTTCACCTGACGCGCAAATCGTACCCAGCCTCGCGCGTTCCTGGGAGGTCAGTAACGCTGGAATGACCTACGTCTTCCACCTCCGTACCGGCGTCAAGTTTCACGACGGAACTCCATTCATGGCGCGCCATGTAGTCAAAAGCTGGCAGCGCGTGCTCGATCCCAAAACGAAAGGCGGTCGCGGCTGGCCGCTCTATCCAATCAAGGGCGCACAGGACTACGCCAACGGAAAAGCCACCACTATCGCCGGACTCACGGCCCCTGACGACACTACTATAGTAGTCAACCTCGCGGAACCGCTGGCGATTTTCCCAAAGCTCCTGGCCATGCCGGTCGCAGCAATCGTCCCCGAAAACCCGCCCGCCAACTTTGGCGAGCACCCGATCGGAACGGGCCCTTGGAAGTTCGTCGAGTGGAAACATGACGACTACATCAAGTTCGCAAAGAACGAGACATACTTTGGCGGCGTACCGAAATCCGACTCCCTGATGGCGCGCATCGTTCCGGAACCGAGCACCGCGGTCGCAGAATTTGAATCTGGAAACGTGGACGTCCTGTATATCCCCGAATCCGAAACACGTAACTGGGAACAGACGGACGACCGAAAGGGAATGCTTATGACAGCTCCCGCACTCCGTCTCTGGTATGTGGCAATCAATACGACGCGCGGTCCGCTCAAGGACATCCGCGTCAGGCAGGCACTCAACTACGCGACAAACTCGAAATCGATTCTCGACCAGTTGATCAGCGGGCGCGGATCTGTGGCAAACGGTGTCATTCCTCCCACTCTTGACGGCGCCGATGCGACACGCAAGCCATATGCGTACGATCCCGCCAAGGCAAAGCAGCTCCTCACGGCAGCCGGCTATCCCAACGGAATCGACCTGGAAATCTGGTGCTCGCAGACAGCCCCCTTCCCGCGCGTTGCACAGACGATCCAGGCCAACCTTGCGCAGGCTGGAATCCGCGTGAAGATCGTTCAGCGCGACGCATCTTCGATGCGTGAAGCCGCTCGCGGCGGAAACACAGATCTCGCACTCAAGGACTGGTTCGCAGATTACCCGGACGCGGAAAACTTTCTGTATCCGCTGCTTCACAGCGCGAACAAGGGGCCAGGCGGAAACGTCTCTTTCTACTCGAATCCGAATTACGACAAGCTCGTGAGCCAGGCCCGCGCCGAGCTGGACGATGCGAAGCGCGCCAATCTCTACAAGCAGGCAGACGCAATTGAGTTCAATGATGCGCCAATGATCTACCTGTTTTTCTACAAGGAGCTATACGCGGTTCAGCCCTGGATATCGGGATTCCAGATCCCGGTTGTCTTCAGCGGTCAGAACTGGACCAACGTGCAGATCAACAAGCAGTAAGTGCTCGCTTTCATTGTACGCCGGCTTGCGCTCTCGATACCGACGCTGTTCGGCGTACTTGTAGTTGTATTCCTCCTGCTCTATGTCGCGCCCGGTGACCCGGTGCAGGACATGGTGGGCGAGCGCGCCGATGCGGAAACCATCGCCCGCCTCCGGAAGGAGCTGCACCTCGATGATCCGCTCCACGTTCAGTTCATTAAGTACACGGGCGGAATCCTCCGCGGCAATTTCGGAAATTCCTACATCACCAACCGCCCAATTCTTTCTGATATCAGTGAGCGTTTCCCAAAGACGCTGATGCTCGCTGGCGCTGCAATGTTCATTGCCTCGATTGTCGGCATCACGATCGGTGTTCTCAGCGCCCGCAATCAGGGTGGCTGGTTCGATCGCCTCGGGCTAGGTGTCGCCTACCTCGGAATTTCCTTCCCTGTCTACTGGGTGGGCTTGATCCTGATCTTGATATTCGCCATTCAGCTCCGCTGGTTTCCTCCATCGGGCTACGGTGGCATCAAGTACATCATCCTTCCCGCCCTCGCGCTCGGCTCTCGCTCAATCGCATTCCTCGCACGCGTCACACGATCGGCAATGCTGGATGTGTTAGGTGGAGATTTTGTACGCACTGCCCGTGCAAAGGGATTGAAAGAGCGCACGGTGATTGTCCGTCATGCTCTTCGGAACGCGCTGATTCCGATCATCACAGTTCTCGGTCTCGACTTCGGGTACTACCTAACCGGAAGCATTCTTACGGAAACGATTTTCAGCTGGCCCGGGATCGGCCGTTATGTAGTAAACGCGATCTCACGCCGAGATCTTCCTGCGATTCAGGGATCCGTACTTTTCCTCAGCGTCGTGTTTGTTCTGGTAAACCTGATTACCGATCTCGCATACGCGAAGGCAGATCCGCGCGTCGCATACGGGAACAAGTCATAAGAAGCCACTGCCTTAGGTTGGGCCCAACCTTACGAAATGGCCAGAGCAGTTGTCCCAACAAAAAAAGAGAGCCGCCTTAGCGACTCTCTTTTTTCTTACAACCAGCCGATGCTTTTCGGTTACTTACCGCAAGCGAGTGTCACACGCCCCGACTGCGACGGAATCCAGATCGCAAGACCCGAAGCCTTTGCAGTTGCGGTGTATGCTCCGACCGCTTCACCAAGCACTTTTACCCCGGTCTTGTTCTGCTGAACCGGATTCGCAATCAGACCATTTGCGCCAACTTCAGCTGAGCGCTTGCGCATAACTTCGCGCATCTGGTTGTCCGTAGTCCAAACCGAATTGCCCTCGGCGTTGATCCACGCGAGCTCGTAATAGTCCGCCGGAACGTCAGCGCGACTGGCGTAAACTTCCACCGCATTCACGCATGTCGCCGCACGCGCCATCCGCGGACTTACATCCGTCGTCGTTGACCTGACTCCGCATGCAGCAGCTCCGAACGCCAGCGCGACCGGCAGAATCTTGAAAACTTTATTCATTGGGGTCTCCTTGCTCTGATGAGTTAACCCAGTGAAATAGTGCAAGGGTGAGACCCTTATAGCTCAGCCTTAGTCGTCTTTCTGCCCGAATACAGCCAGGTTGGAGCTATGCCCCGGATTGACCTTCTTATCCGGATAGATCCAGTGGAATGCCTGGTTAACTGCCAC
>JBKJPM010000229.1:0-3070 GCA_046595175.1 Gemmatimonadaceae bacterium | reverse complement strand
GCAGATCATGGTGGTGCTGCTCCTTTTTGCGCTCGCGTTGACAGGCGTGCTCGCCTATGAGGCTCAGGCCGCAGCCAAGTCACACCGTGTAGCCGCAGAGGCTGCGTTGAGTGACTACGCATCGTTTGCCATGTGGGAGCTGACGCAGCACGCCGAACAGGACATGCTCGGCGCTCTGATCTCAACGCTAATCGGGCCGCTCACGCTTGTGGATCCGGAATCGTCGCGCTACTGGCCGACAGCGGCCGACTTCCGAGTTGCAGTCGGGGACCAGCCGGTCAATGCGAAGTATCTGAGAGGCAGTCGTTTCTTCTTTCGCTTCAAATGGAAGGACAGCTCGGTGCTGACTTCCGGCCGCAGGCCTTCGCCCGCTGTTCTCAAATGGCTGAAGGACACTGTCGCTTCATATCCGCAGAGGTTTCCGTTCGATCCCGAGATGACAGCCCGCGCCAGGAGCACGCCGTCGGGCGATTCATCCGAAAAAACGTCAACCCGTCCGCTCGGCGTTGTTGTCACGCCGGATTCGTATGTCACGACGATCGACAGCGTAGATGGTCAGTGGCGGATGCTCGCCTATGTGGTGGCTCGATCCAGAAACGGAGAGCCGCTGGTAACGTATGGCTATGAGACGAGTCCCCAGTCGTTCGTTACGCCATTTTTCTACCGCGCAGTTCAGCGCAACCCACTTCTTCCGCCGTCGCTCGTCGCAAGTGCCGGCGACTCGCTTCTCATGATCTCGGTGGAGACTGCGCAGAAAAAAGAACTTTTCCATTCGCCGGTTAAATTCAAGTCCCGGTTCGTAGCGCGCGACACGCTGGACGAGCGATTTGCGCACCTCGAGGTGAGCGTCGCGCTGCATCCGCAGATAGCGTCCAGTCTTGTCGTTGGCGGAATTCCTCCCTCGCGTCTTCCGCTTCTCACTCTGCTGCTTGCACTGATCACTGGTCTTGTTGCCATGGCGATTTTGCAGCTTCGTCGCCAGCAGGAGCTCGCCCAGACACGGCAGGAGTTCGTTTCGGGAGTCTCACACGAGCTGCGGACACCGCTTGCGCAGATTCGGCTTTTTGCCGAGCTGTTGCGGAAAGGACATCTCCAGTCGGACGAAGAGCGAGACCGGTCGCTCGAGATCATCGACGAGGAATCTCAGCGGCTAACGTATCTCGTAGAGAACATCCTGAGTTTCTCTCGCTCCGAGCACGCGTCGGCGTCGGTCGCGATGGAACGGCTGCCGGTGCGTGAAGAACTGGTCCGAGTCACCGATGCATTCACACCTCTCGCACGCGCTCGGCGAAATACTATTGAGGTAGATGCACGTGACGACCTGGTTGCCATCGCCGATCCGAGAGCTGTCCGGCAAATTCTTTTGAATCTTCTCGATAATGCGGTTAAGTACGGGCCTATCGGCCAGACCGTCACAATCGGCGGAAAGATGGATAATGGACGAGTGAGGCTTTGGGTTTCGGACCATGGACCCGGAGTGCCCGTCAGCGAGCGAGATAGAATCTGGGATCCATATTACCGACTGGCTCGTGACGCAGATACCGCCGGAGGAAGCGGCATCGGACTTTCGATTGTGAAAGAGCTGGTTCGACTGCAGGGTGGTAAAATCTGGGTAGAGGACGCCGCGTCGAGAAAGTCGGGAACAACCGGCGCGCGCTTTGTCATCGAGCTCCAGCCCGCAATGGAATTGGGGAAAGATGCTCATGTCTCGGCGCCGCCACCTGAAGTTGCCGGAGTGGTTGGTTGAAGATCCTGCTGATCGAGGACAACGCAAATCTCGCGTTTGGGCTGAGCCGCAGTCTCGAAGCCGAAGGCTTTCAGGTCGAGGTTGAGGGAGATGGCGCCGCCGGTCTGGATCGCGCCATTGCAATCAAGCCTGACCTGATAGTGCTTGACCTAATGCTGCCGGGAATGGATGGATATACGGTGCTCGAGAAGCTGCGTGATGCAGGGAATCGCGTACCCGTACTCATTCTCACTGCACGTGGCGAAGAAACCGACAAAATCACAGGGTTTCGCCTCGGCGCCGACGATTACGTGACAAAACCGTTCAGTCTTTCAGAGCTGATTGCGCGAGTTCAGGCAATTCTTCGCCGCGCGCGTGGATCTCAAGCATCGGCTGAATCGATGCTTCCTGAACAGTTCGGTTCAATCACTATCGATCCGTCCTCGCGGATTGTGACGCGCGGAGGAGCGGCTGTCGGGCTGACGCCGAAAGAGTTCGACCTGCTTCTTACGCTTCTCCGCCGAAAAGGTGCTGTAGCAAGCCGGCTGGAGCTGCTGAAGGAAGTATGGGGACACCAGGCTGAAGTAATGACTCGCACTGTTGACATTCACGTCGCGGAACTCAGGCGCAAGCTGGAAGATGATCCGTCGGATCCCAAGCATATTCTTACAGTTTGGAAAGCCGGATATAGACTGGAGAGATAGGTGTAAGTCGGCTCAGCGAGCGTCGAACTGGTTGGAACAGTTATTTGGCCTTTTTCACGAGCAATGAATCGCCAATCCTGACCTTATCGCCAGAGAGTTTATTCCACTCTCGAAGTTTCTCCGGTGTAGTCCCGAATTTCCTGGATACTACGGACAGAGCGTCGCCACTCCGAATTCTATAGTACAGCGGTTCGCGAATGAGCTTCGCCACTGACTCACGTAATCGCTTTTCCATTGCGGCTGTGTCCTTCATGGCTCCAAGTCGGCGATTCACTCCCGTTACGAGTGAGTCGAGCCCGTCGCTCTCGTGCGGGTACGCAGCAAAAATTGCTTCCTGCTTTCCGGGATACGAAAGCTTCACTCCTGGTGAACTCATCAGGTAGACGCGGCGGAGCTTCATGTTTAGCACAGTATCGTTCGGAAACTCCGACGTGATGATTACGTCTGGCGAATCCTCACTCCGTGTGTTGGATGGCGGGGCGACCCCGACGAAAATAATTCGTTCGCTGGTCGCGTAGAGAATTCCGTTGGCGCCGCGATAGTATTCCGATGCGCGCCGCTGAAAAACCTTCGCCTTGCGCTCGACCTTCTCGCCGTAGCGCAGCATTCCGCTGGAGATTTCCCGGTCTGCGGAAGTCCA
>JBKJPM010000173.1:0-8074 GCA_046595175.1 Gemmatimonadaceae bacterium | reverse complement strand
CCTGTGGTGTTGTGGAGGTCGTTCGAAGGAGTGGAGGGTGTTGCGGAACGGCCGCAGCCGTTGGCAGGCGAAACGCTCACTGATCTCGTTCAACTTGTTGGGCACGCGATCAGACCTGAGGAAGTACGGTTGCGGAGGTATTCGGAGCAAGTACGCGAGAATTACTTTGCGTGGATGCATGAAAAGGAAATGAGTGGGGTGAAGTTCACGCTGGAACAACGGGCGTGGCTGGATCGGATGGCAGACCATATTGGAAACAGTATTTCAATCGAGACGACTGATTTTGAAACCGGCTGGTTTGCGCAAAAAGGAAGCCTAGGACAGGCGCATTCTCTTTTTGGTGATCGACTAAAGCTGATTATTTCAGAGTTGAACGAGAAGTTGGCTGCGTGAGCAGCGGCGATTCTGACCTGCCGAAAAGTTGGATCGTAGCGCCACTCTCAGATGTTGCAATTGTAATTATGGGACAATCTCCGCCGTCGTCGACTTACAACATGGATGGCGATGGAATCCCATTTTTTCAAGGGAAAGTCGATTTTGGTCAGCTAAGCCCAACGCCGCGGGTATGGACACGGCACATAGGCAAAATCGCGGAAGCAGGCGATATCTTGTTATCCGTCCGGGCACCAGTTGGCCCAACCAATGTGGCATCGGAAAGATCATGCATCGGCCGGGGCCTCGCCGCAATTCGTCCGAGGCAGGGAATAAACAAAAAGTATTTGCTTTACGTTCTACGATTGTTCGCGGGCGAGCTAGACGCTCATGGAACGGGCACAACGTTCAAGGCAATTTCCGGGGGTACACTTCGAGGATTCCCAATCCCTGTTGCGCCGTCGCCTGAACAAGAGCGAATTGCCGATGCGCTAGATGAGCTCTTTTCTGACCTTGATGCAGGTGTAGCTGCGCTTGAGCGCACACGTGAACGACTAAAATTGTATCGTGCGTCTCTGCTCAATTCGCTCGTTCCGTTCACCACAATTCAAAATGCGAGCGACTGGAAGCTTGTACCGTTGAAGGACCTCGCAGAGACTTTAGATCAAGGTTGGAGTCCAAAATGCGATCAAATCTCCTCTCCAGATAACGAAACATGGGGAGTTATTAAGACGACGGCTATCCAACCGTCCCGGTTCCTAGCGGAACACAATAAGAAGCTTCCGGTTTCACTCGTGCCACGCCAACACCTCGAGCTAAGGGTGGGCGATGTTCTCATTACCCGCGCGGGCCCGCGGTCTCGCGTGGGAGTGACGTGTTTGATCCGACAGACCAGGCCGCGCTTAATGCTGTGCGATAAAGCATACAGGTTGCGGCCAAATACGAAACTCATCTCTGGGGAATTCCTCGAATTCCTCTTGAACACCCCTCGCATCCAGTCACGACTCGAGCAATTAAAAACTGGGATCAACGATAGCGGCGTGAACCTAACGCAGAGAGGTATTGGAGAGCTTTTTATGCCGGTGCCTTCGATACCAGTCCAAGAAAAAATACTTAAGGATGTTTCGGAGAAGTTATCTGCGGTTGAATATTTGTCGGCTATCATTGATGATGTGAGAGGAAAAAGTTCTGCAATGCGAAGCTCGATCTTGCATTCTGCTTTCGAGGGTAGACTTGTGCCCCACATCCTATCCGACAAAGTGGCATCAGAATTGGTTGAGCACCTACACGGTGAGATAATGACAACAGGGAACGGGTGAGGAAAAGCTGCTATCGCTCGATCGTTGGTCGCTCGAAAGGTTTTTTCATCGTGCGACCTAAGTGCAGGTGATGGACTCCTCCCAGATCGGTAAACGTGCATGGAGTTACGCTGGCGTATTACAAGACGCCGGACTCTCCTGCTTTGAATACGTCGAACAACTAACGCTGTTGTTGTTCCTCAAGATGGCGGATCAGCTCACCGAGCCACCATACGAAAGACCGCCAATGATTCCACCGGAGTTGGGGTGGAAATCGCTCCTCACCCTTGACGGTGCCGCACTTGAGGACCAATACCGGAATATTCTCGAAAAACTTGGCGTTAAGCCTGGACTTCTTGGAGTCGTCTTTAAAGGCGCGCGTTGCGAAATCAATAATCCCGCCCTGCTCAAGCAGCTCATTGTTAATCTGCTGGACAAGGTTGACTGGCTCTCCCTTCCGGTCGATGTAAAGGGAACGATCTACGAGGAGCTACTGCAACGCTCCGCGCAGGAATCGTCCCGGGGAGCAGGTCAGTATTTCACACCGCGGCCGGTCATCCAGACGCTGTGCGAAGTGATGCAGCCCACACCTGATGAACGTATTTGTGACCCAGCTGCCGGAACAGGTGGGTTTCTTTGCAACGCGTATCAGTACGTGCTGGACCACTTCGAGAAAGAGCTGGATCGCGACCAGAAACGCGCGCTTCAGGAAAATCTTGTCGAAGGAATGGAGCTTTCCCCCAAAGTCGGCCGCATGTGTGCGATGAATCTTTACCTGCACGGCATTGGCGGGGAACGAAAGGTCGTCATCCACACAGGTCATGACAGTCTGTCGGCACCGTGGAACGAGGAATTCTCAATGGTGCTCGCGAATCCACCTTTTGGAAAAAAGCAAAGCCTTCTGTTCGTGAACGAGGCCGGCGACACTGAAAAAGATGATCAAATCATCGTTCGAGAGGATTTCTGGACATCGACAAGCAACAAGCAGCTGAATTTCGTTCAGCACATCTACTCACTTCTGAAAATCGACGGACGTGCAGCGGTTGTCGTGCCCGATAACGTTCTGTTCGAAGGAGGTGCGGGAGAGAAAGTTCGTCGCAACCTTCTCGAAAAATGCCGGGTCCACACACTGTTGCGATTGCCGACCGGCATCTGGTATTCTCCCGGCGTGAAGGCAAACGTGATTTTCTTCGACAAAAAAGCAGGCCGGCCCAAGGCATGGACCGATGATCTCTGGGTTTATGATCTGCGCACGAATATGCACTTCACTCTAAAGCAGAAGCCGATTCAGCGAAGCGACTTCGACGAGTTCGTAGCCTGTTTCAAACCGGGCAAGATGCATAAGCGCACCGAGACATGGAACGAAGCAAATCCAGATGGCCGCTGGCGTCGATACACGTACAATGAGATCGTAAAGCGCGATAAACTGAGCCTGGATCTGTTTTGGATTCGGGATAAGAGCTTGACTGACACTGACTCGCTACCAGCGCCCGAAATTATTGCGGCCGAGATTGCCGATGATCTGGAAGCCGCGCTCGAGCAATTCAACAAGATCGTAGCACGACTGGCCTGACAAGGTGTGGGCCACATCGCTTCGATCATGGTATCAGAAAATCGATGATGGTGTATGTTACTCTATAGACAGATTTGACGGAGTTAAATGGCAATATCCAAAAGAACCTCCACGTCCAGAAAGACCGCAACCCGAAGATCCAAGACGGGAGTCAAGACGAAGAGAGCGAAACCAACCGCTCGCAAAACGAGCGCGAAGCGGAAATCCGCCAAACCCTATGGGGTCGTCGGCGCGAAGCCGAGCGGGGACCAGTTCAGCGAAATCGCCCTCGGCGTCTTTCGGAGCGGTGTCCTTAGTGCTCTTAAAGGATTTGGTCAACGAGGGATCCCGGTGACAATTCAGACTGATGCTGGGCTCATCAGGGGAATTCCGAAGGTTTTAGCAGGTGGCCGAGTCGAGCTAGTTGGACCGATATCGCTCCGCGCCGCTCGCAAAAATCATTTTCGTTGAGTGGCTTCCGAAAATAGATTCGTATTGATCGGTGGTCCCAACGGAGCAGGCAAGTCGACTATAGCCACTGCTCAGGGTGCCAGTTCGCTACTGAGAGACGCCACTCCAATAAACCCCGACATTGTCACGAAAGGATTTCAAGACAAGTTCAAGCTGCCAGAGGACGCAGCCAATCTTCTCGGGGTAGTTCAAGCAGAGCTCGAAGTCTGGAAGGCAATCTCGGAAGGACGAAGTGTTGCAATAGAGACAGTTCTGAGCACGGACAAATATTTGCCCGTTGTCGCTGCAGCGAAACGGAGAGAATTCAGTTTTGTTTTGATCTACATCGCCTTGCCAAGTGTCGAGCTTTCGATTGAACGAGTCGCCGCCCGGGTGCTAACCGGAGGTCACAACGTTCCAGAAGACAAAATCCGGGATCGCTGGGAGCGTTCCATGGACTCCTTCGTTCAGTTTATGGTTCTCGCGGACGAGGTCGCGTTATTCTCGAATGCGAGTCTTGAACCCATGCTGGTGGGCGCAAAGAACGCTAAAGGCCCTTTCAAACTACTTGATCTGAAAGCGCTTCCTGACATTACAAAGCGCCTTCGATCCTGAGGGAGTACCGCCGTTACTGACCTGACCAAGCTCCGAGAATTGCCCGCTCGGAGTCTGTGATATGAGTCTTATTAGCCGGTGGCATAGTGCGTGTCACAACCGCGCGTTCCAGAATGCGCGAGCGTCGTGCCAAAATCTGTTCCGGCGTGTCAAACGCAACGCCTCCAGGCGCAACGCCAAAACTCAAATCCACAGGATTCTGCGAGTGGCAAACGGCGCAGCGCCGGTCAATCACATGTCGAACTTCCGCCAGATTCACAGCGGTGAACGTGACCGTCGACTGCTGCTGAAGCTGACGCTTGGATGGTCCCGGCCCGAACGTGAAGTTTGGGGAATTGCCGAGCCACATCATTCCATTGAGAAGCAACAGGCCTGCTACCCCCGTCACCGCCAATGCCGGTTTCCAGGGCGTCCAGCTGAATCGAATGTTCATGATATGCCTGATCAGCGTACCAACGGCAAAGATGATGACCAGCAGTGCCCAGCTGTATCGGTTCGAGTAAAGCGCCGAAAAGTGATTACTCACCATCAGCAGAATTACAGGGAATGTGAAGTAGTTGTTATGAATCGAAACGCGCTTGGCTCGATCGGAAAGTTTCCTGGCTTCGCCCGCGTCGCCGCCTTTTTCGATAGACGCGACCAGCGCGCGCTGAGACGGAAGAATCGTACGCCATACGTTGGTCGCCATGATCACGCCAACCATTGCTCCAATGTGCAGAAACGCGGCCCGGCCGTCCAGAAACTGAGTCAGCGTAATTGAAATTGCAGTGAGCGCCGTGACCCAGACCGCTGCGGAAAGTTTCGGCGAATGTGGCGCGATGAAATAGTTGGAGACTTGGTAGACGAAGTTTCCAACGAGTATGGAGCCCAGGCCAAAAATCACTGCCTGTACATGCGTGAGGTTGGCAATAGATGGATCGGCCATCACCGCGCGTCCGCCCGCCCAGTACACTGCGATCAACAAAACCAGTCCGCTCCACACCGTCGTGAATGCCTGCACAAAGAACCAGTGCATTGGTTTGGGCATTTTCTGGTCGCCGAGCAGCGTCTTGTCGACGTAGTAAAACGCGCCGGAGTGAAGCAGCCAGATCTCTCCTATAGAACCTGACGTGCTGCGCGGTCCAGGTTTCTGCAGGTTTCTGTCGAGCCAGTTGAAAAGCATGGAGTTGCCGACCCACATGATCGCGGCGATGATGTGGATCCATCGCGCGACGAGGTCTGCCATTTCCCATCCAATGGCGCCCAACTATTTCCGCCCGCGCATGATCTTCACAAATGACCGTCCGCGGAATTCACCCGCGGTAAGTCCGGTCATCCTGAGCGCTTCCTCTTCGGTGATTGCGCCCGAGTTGATCCCGCGCAGGAAGAAGTTGAGAAGTCCCTGTCCGGTCGCGGCATCGTCGAACACATCTCCGACCAGCGTGGCCTGCGCGGCCTTCTGCACAAAATTGCTGAGGCGAACGCCTGCAGCGTCAATTCCCTCGAGGAAGAAACTGTATAAAGCGGCGTACCGTGTCACCATCTGTGCCGGATGCAAATCCCAACCCTGATAGAATCCGCCGGCGAGTGAATGCCGAATGTCGTCGAAGTGAAGCTTCCAAGCCGCGTACACGCTCGCCGCGTTGTCAGCGACCTGCTGCGCCGTAAGTTTGGGGCCGTCCTTCGCTGCGCGGTGAATCGGAACGGGCATTACAGTGGTTGAACCATCGGACAGCCACACGTCTGTTCCCGCAAACGCGACTTGCATGAAGTGCTTCGCAAAATCGCATGAGGGGTGCTGCATGCGCTGATACGCAGCGGTGATGTTCAGGCTCGCTGTAAAATCGTACGTCCCGAAATGCGCTCCGCGCAGCCGACCGTCTGAAGCGTCGAGCAGTCTGGGCAGCAGGCTTCGCCCATCCGATTCCAGGATGATCTGCGGTGTTTCGACCATTGCCTCGAACTTCAGTGTACCGTCTGCGAGACCCAGTTTCTTCTCCAGTGCTCGCAACACTGCTACCGTGTACTCGACCTGCTCGATGATCGTGATCTTGGGGATCGTCACAACCCAGCGGTCCGGAATTCCGCCTCCCTCGACGAGCGCGGTCAGCACAAGGTCGAGCGTCCGAATGCTGCGACCACGCAATTCCTCGTTCAGCGGCTTCACCCGCATCCCGATGAACGGTGATAGTGTGCCGTTCTTCATCCCCTTTAGCAGCTCGCGCGCAACAACGACCGCGTGTCCATCTTCCTCGGCGTCCGGGCGGTTTCCGTAGCCGTCCTCGAAGTCAATCCGAAAATCCTCGAGCGGCTCACGCTGCAGCTTCTCGCGCACACGCGAGTTGATTGTCGTCAGCGCCGGATGGCTGGAGATTCCGACAGCCTTCCCAAGTGTGGCCGCGTCGGGCGCGTAGGTGTCCATCGAGCGGAGCGCGATAGCTCCAAGCTTGGGGACTGAATCGGCAGCGAATAGCTGAGCGCCACCGTAAACTGTGTGAACAGGCTGACGGCCTTCGCCTTCGCCCGGGTGGGCTTTGGAAAAGGTGAGGTTTGCAGATTTCAGCGCGTCAGTGGCTTCGGCAACAGCTGACGGATCAAGACTCGTTTTCATTCGGGAAAGTTGGCACGTCTTGGCCCGAACGGAAAGCCGAATACATCGGCCACTGGCCACTCCCGAGCTTATGGGGAAAGGTTACGCGGAGGCGCGGAGCGAACTGCGAGGCGCTGAACGACACTGACCCATTTGTGTTTTTCTTTTTCGGGGAACAGCACTTTCGTTCCGGGCGCGTTTCCCCAAAGAAAGTTCGCCACACCAATCGTTCAAAGTTTTTCAGCGCCTCGCAGTTCCCTCCGCGCGCTCCGCGTAACGTTTCCCGTACCCTCGGCAGTGGCCAGCTACTCGGTACTACCCGTTGTAGATCTTCCCGCCGCGCGATCTATAAAACTCGAGTACCGCCTTGGCCTCGTCGCGCAAAACCTGCCGCACAATCTCGATCCCTCGATCTTCCAGATACTTATAGGATTCCGGAAATACGGGACCTTCCTCGAAGTTGAGAATCGTCGCGTCTTCGCGAGTGGCCGCATATACAACTCGACGGACGCCGCTCCATAAAGTTGCGCCGAGACACATTGCGCACGGTTCGCAGGATGTGTGAAGCTCGTGGCTGGGAAGGTTAGGGGAGTTGAGCGTAAATGATTCCGTCACCTGTTGCGCCATCATGAATGCGAAAGTCTCCCCGTGCAAAATGCAGTTATTGAGTCGAACGACGCTGTTCATTCCGACGGCGACAAGCCTACCGGTTTCGCTTTCGAAAATCGCCGACCCGAATGGTCCGCCTGTGCCCCGTTCTACATTCGCCCGGGAAAGGGCAATCGCGAGACGCATACGGTCCTGATCGGATTCATAAAGGCGGTCCCACTCTACCACTGACCCAACCCATTCAGGATATTCCAGGTGCACCACAGGCTTCTGTCTCTTGCTCATTGTAGGAAGCTAGGTCTTTTGGGATAGCTATTGGAGGGCTTAAGACCCGCCCGAACGGCACCCGGCAATGCGTGTCTTGACACTAAGTGTGACAACACCTATGATTAATTCATGACGAAAGGTTTGCAGGACGAGATTCAGCAAAAGAAGCCGTTTCGAAGCATTTACGAGGAAGCCGGGCTCAACATGGTTCGCACTTCGTCGATCATCGCGGACGAAATGGCCCAAGTCTTCAAGCCATACGGAATCACCGGGGCTCAGTACAACGTGCTGCGCATCCTCAAGGGTTCCGAGGCGGAAGGACTTTGCCGGAATGCAGTTCGC
>JBKJPM010000103.1:0-3747 GCA_046595175.1 Gemmatimonadaceae bacterium | reverse complement strand
TCTTGCAGGCACGTACGTTCAGGATCTTTTTGTGCGCATCATGCGCCGTGCACAGGAACGCTATCGCGTGATTCTGCAGACCGCACCCGATATAATCCTGACAACTGATGCGGCCGGGGTCATACGAACAGCGAATGAAGCAACCTACCTGCATACGGGACTGCCAAGTGATGGGGTTCTTGGGCAGAATGTCTGGCAGCTCGCCCACCCTGATGAAGCCGAAGAAATGCGCCGCCAGATCGAGGCAGGGTTGCAAGGTGAGAGCAGGCAGTTCGAGGTCCGCTACAACTCTGCCGGCATCGGTGATATCTGGCTTTTGTGCAACTGCAATCCTATTCGTGAGGAAGGCAGGGTCATCGGCGTCCTGCTTGTGGGTCGCGACATTACGGAGCGAAGAACCTCGGAAGAGCGCCTGCGGTCCAGTGAAATGCTGCTCGCCGAGACTCAGCGACTTTCCAAGATTGGCAGCTGGGAGTGGGACGTGAGGAAGAACACGGTGTTCTGGTCCGACGAGGTCTACAGGATTTATGGCATGCCATTGGGGGTCGAGATTCGCCTGGAGACATTCCTCAGCAGAGTCCACCCGGACGACGCGGATCGTGTTCGCCAAACGATCGATCATACAATGCGAACAAATGAACCTTTCACCTATAATCACAGAATAGTGACCCCAGATGGTGAGTCGAAGCTGTTATATGCGCTTGGGCACACCGTATTGAACGAGTCGGGAGAGGTAGTCAAGCTTATCGGCAGCGCGCAGGACGTGACAGAGCAGAGCAATCTGACCGAGCAGCTTCGTCAGGCGCAGAAAATGGAAGCTGTCGGGCGTCTTGCGGGAGGAGTCGCGCACGACTTCAACAATCTGCTAACTGTGATGGACTGCCACGTGCAGTTCCTGCTGCAGGATCTCGAGGAATCCAGTCCGCAGCGTTCCGACGTCGAGGCGATCAGGAAAGCCACGGAAAATGCCGCTGCTCTTACCCGGCAGCTCCTGGCATTCAGCAGAAAGCAGATTCTTCAGCCCATACTGATCAACCTGAACGACAGCATTGCGAACATCGAGTCATTGCTGCGGAGACTGCTTGGTGAAACGGTGATAGTTGTCACGCGCCTCGACCAGTCTCTTGGACAGATGAAAGCGGACCCGGGGCAGATCGAGCAGGTGTTGATGAACCTTGCCGTGAATGCTCGTGATGCGATGCCAGTCGGTGGTACTCTCACCATACAGACAAGGAGCGTTGTCGTATCCGATGTGCAGGCAAGCCTCCGCCCAGGCTTGAGGACGGGCGCGCACGCGCTTCTTGCGGTGTCAGACTCAGGTGAAGGAATTCCCGACGATGTGCGCCCGCACATTTTCGAGCCGTTTTTTACAACCAAGGAAATTGGGCAGGGAACCGGACTCGGGCTCGCCACGGTTTACGGAATAGTGAAACAAAGCGGTGGTGTGATCGACGTTGTGACTGCGCGTGGGAAGGGAACAACATTCAATCTCTATTTTCCGCTGACTCCCGGCGAGAGTTCGGAACCGGTGCAGCAATACTCCGTCACGACGGGACTTTCCGGTACCGAGACGATTCTTCTTGTCGAAGACGCCAACGCACTGCGGGCAGTTGCGACTCGCATTCTTACGAGCCACGGCTACAAGGTTCTTCAGGCAGAAAATGGGGAAGCGGCGCTGCGCGTATTCAGGAAGAACGAGGACAAGATCGATGCGCTGCTGACCGACGTTGTCATGCCGGAGCTTGGTGGCCGCGAGCTTGCCGCGATTATCCTCGCCGACAAGCCTGACATTCCCATTCTCTTCATGTCAGGCTATACAGAGACGTCAGCGCTCGGAAAGCTTGGCACCTCACGAGGGCATGGGTTTATCGGGAAGCCATTCACTCCCGAGGCTCTGCTTCGTCAGCTGCGCGAAGTGCTGGATCGCTCGAAGAAACCCAGCTAGAGCGTCATCTCGCCGTGATCGACTCCGGGGTCAAATGCGCCCCGAAAACGTCGAGTGCCAGCTCCACCTTGCCGAACGGAGCAGAAACCTGAACTCCCTGCACCAACGGCTTCACTCGCTCCAGCATCTCCTTTGCGATCGCGATTCCCTCAGCGACACCCGCTTCCTTCGATTTCGCACTCGCGCGCCGCATTCTTTCGATAATCGACTGCGGAACCGTCACCCCAGGAACTTCGTTCGCGAGGAACTCCGCATTTCGCAACGAGATGAGCGGCCATATGCCGGCAATGATCGGAATGCGGGTGTGATTGATCGTCCCTAAAAACTTCTCGAGCTGATCTGCATCGAATACGGGCTGCGTGATCGCGTACTCGGCGCCCGCGTCAACTTTCCACTCAAAGCGACTCAGTTCGTTTGCAGGATCGATCGCGGCTGGATTGACCCCAACTCCAATGGCAAACTGTGTTGGAGCTCCAATTGGATTTCCGCCCGGATCGAGTCCGCGGTTCAAGTTGCTGACGAGGTTGGTGAGACCGATTGAGTCAATATCGAATACGGCCGTGGCATTCGGATATGGCCCCATCTTCGGGGGGTCGCCGGTAATCAGCAGAATGTTGTGGAGTCCCGTTGCGGCCGCGCCAAGCAAGTCGCTCAACATTCCAAGCAGGTTTCGATCGCGGCAGCAGTAGTGCGTCACCGTTTCGATTCCAACACGCTGTTCGATCAGGAGACTTGTAAGGAGCGCTCCCATTCTGCTTTGGGCGCGTGGGCCATCAGGCACGTTGACCGCATCCACGCCGGCGGCCTTGAGTGACGCCGTATCCTTCAACATGCGAGTTGCATCCACGCCGCGCGGCGGAACAATTTCCACGGATGTAACGAATTCACCGCGCGCAATCTTTGCCGAGAATCGTGAGCGATCGGCAAAAGGAACCGGCGCAACTCCTTTTGGTTCTTCCGGAGTCTCCGTGTGCTGCACGCGACGGTCCTTGACCAGCTTCCGCTGGCGCGGAACCAGGGGTCGAATGCCCTCGACAATCGCCGCAATGTGTTCGGGCGTTGTACCGCAGCAGCCGCCAACCAGCTTTACTCCGGCCTGAACGAGATGGTGTGCGTACGTCGCCATGTATTCCGGACTCGCCATGTACATGCTGCGTCCGCTCACTTCCCGCGGCATGCCTGCATTGGGTTGTGCACTCAGTTTGCGGCGTGTGACCGGAGACATCTTTTCGATTGCGTCAAGAATCGTCTGCGGGCCCACCGAGCAGTTCAATCCAATTATGTCCGCGCCATACGCGTCGAGAGCCTTTGCGATATCCTCTGGCGAGACGCCGTAAGGCGTGAGGCAATCCGATCCGATCGTCATTTGTGCGATGATTGGCATGCCTGGATCGATCTCCTTGGCCGCTAAAATCGCCTGCTCGATTTCGCGCAGGTCGGCAAATGTCTCAAGAATGAAAAGGTCGACGCCGCCGTCTTTTAGTCCATTCAGCTGTTCCGCGAACATCTGGCGGGCCTCGAGAAGACTTGTCGGACCGTAAGGCTCGAGACGGATTCCGAGGGGGCCCACAGCGCCGGCAACGAGCACGTCGTCTTCAGCCACGCTGCGCGCAAGCTTGGCGGCTTCACGGTTTATCTCGGTTACCTGCGACTGCAGACCATACTGCGTCAGCTTGGCGCGGCTTGCGCCAAAGGTGTTCGTCTCGATGACTTCAGCACCGGCTTTGATGTATGCCGTGTGAACATCGCGAATGAGGTCTGGAGCGCGAAGGTTGAGCTCGTCGTAGCATTGGTTGATGAAG
>JBKJPM010000217.1:0-14202 GCA_046595175.1 Gemmatimonadaceae bacterium | reverse complement strand
ATGCGATAGCCGGCTCCAAGCTCAGTATGGTGTTCCAGGATTTTCAGCCGGCGGTTCGCGTCTTCGTCGATAGTTGTGTCGGGGACGAGCAGGTAGCAGTACGCGCGGCGGTGGGAGCGCCCGACGCGTCCGCGGAGCTGGTACAGCTGCGCCAACCCGAAAGTGTCAGAGCGATTCACGAAAATCGTATTGGCGTTTGGAACATCGAGGCCGGATTCGACGATCATCGTGGAGACCAGCACGTCGATTTCTCCGGCGACAAAACGCCGCATCACTTCTTCCAGCTCGCGTTCCTTCATCTGGCCGTGTCCGACACCCACGCGCGCGCGTGGCATCACGGTCTGCACGCGGTCGGCGATCGCCTGAATCGTTTCAACGCGATTGTGCACGAAGAAAACCTGGCCCCCGCGATCGATCTCGCGCGAAATTCCTTCTTCGATTAAACCCTCATCCCAGGGCTCGACGAAGGTGAGCACCGGGGAACGATCGCGCGGCGGCGTCTGCATCAATGTCATGTCGCGCAGGCCGGCCAGCGAGAAGTGCAGAGTTCTCGGAATCGGCGTTGCAGTGAGTGTCAGGACATCGGTATCGGTCCGGAGCTGCTTGAGTCTTTCCTTGTGCTTCACACCGAAGCGGTGCTCTTCATCCACGATGATGATGCCAAGATTCGCGAAGGAGACGTCGGGACTCAGCAGCCGGTGCGTTCCGATTACGACATCCACTTTTCCGGCAGCAAGGTCCGCCAGAGTTGCTGCCTGCTCCCTGGCAGTTTGGAAGCGGCTCATAGTGCGGATGACCACTGGAAAATCGGCGAGACGATCTCCGAATGTTCGCGCGTGCTGCTCCGCCAGAATCGTCGTGGGGACAAGCACAGCTGCCTGTCGCCCGGACTGCACGGCCTTGAAGGCTGCGCGCACTGCGATTTCAGTTTTGCCGTAGCCCACGTCCCCCACGAGCAGCCTGTCCATCGGACGTGGTGTCTCCATATCGGATTTCACGTCGGCGGTTGCCGTGCGCTGGTCCGGTGTGTCTTCGAACAGAAAGGAAGACTCCAGCTGGCGCTGCCATGCAGTATCGGGCAGGTGCGGTGGTCGGGTCGCGACTTTCCTGCGGGCATAAAGGTCCAGCAGTTCCACCGTCATTTCCTGGATTGCCGCGCGCGTCTTGTCGCGCTGCTGCTTCCATCGCTTTCCGCCTAGCCTGTGGAGGCGCGGAGCGGGCGCATCGCTGCCCGTATCGGAGCCCGAACGATACCGTTCGATCTGATCGATTCGATACAGCGGGACATTCAGCCGATCGCCGCCTTCATACTCGAGAACGGCCACCTCGACGGTGCTTTCTCGAAAAAAGATTTTTTCGATTCCGCGATATATGCCTACACCGTGCTCAAGGTGCACGACATAGTCACCAAGCTTGAGCGCAGTGAGGCTCTCGAGCGCAGCGCCCGTTCCATACTTGCGCGCGCGTCGTATGCGCCGTTCGCGCCGGAATATCTCGTGGTCAGTAAGCACGCGAAGTCCAAACTCGCGTGCGCCGTGCGGGGGAATGATGAATCCGCCATCGAGAACACCGACCACGAGCGCCGCGGGTGACGGACTACCTGAAGTTCCTTCCTGCAGCAATTCATCCAGCCGCTCTGCCTGCCCCGCATTGTCGCAGAGAATGATTGTCGGCATTCCGTCGCGCACGGTAGACCGGAGCAACGGGATATTGCGATTGATCGATTCGGGGGCGCGGATGGGCAGGGTGAACGAATCCTTTGACTCGCGCGACGATTTCGGCGCCTCCTCTTTCGGGTCATCGGGGAGCCACGCATCTCGGCGCTGCGCCCGAACAACTGCAGGAAGCGCGGTCTCCGAACTTTCAGCCTCTGCCTTCCGCACGATGACCTGGCCGAAACTGCGGATTACCGCGAGAGTCTGCTCCGGGGGCTGGAAAAGATCGCCGCGATCGGGACTGTCTTCACCGCGGCGGCGGGCGAGCTCGATATGGTGCTGCGCTTCAGTCCATGTGCGATTAAGCTCGGTATCGAGCGCCGTTGCGCCCGGAACAATCAGCAACGTTTCGGGCGGCCAGAGTGAAGCAATTGATGTGCGCTCAACCGACATTTCCTCGCCATCATCGTTGCGCGGCGCCGCGCCATCTACCGGAAGAATCAGTGCCAGCTCAGCGTCGCGACTGGAGCGCTGCGTGAGCAGGTCGAAGTGACGCAGCTCCGCAATGTCATCACCCCAGAATTCCAGGCGAACGGGCTCTGACATTCCAAAACTGTAGATGTCAAAAATTCCGCCGCGACGGCTGAACTGCGCAACGTCTTCCACCATTTCAACTTCCTCGAAGCCTATGGATTCGAGGTGTTTCGCAAGATCGTCTGGCCTGTGGGAATCGCCTTTCCTCAACTCCAGCCGGGCGGCGGCAAGCGTCCGAGGCAAGCGCGTTTTCTCCATGACGGCGCGTGCTGTCGTAAGGAGAATCCTGATTCCGGATTCTCCGCCTCTTGCGACGCGCTCAAGAGTCTCCACACGCTCACCGGCTATTTCGGCATGCGGTTCTGACTCGCCGAACGCCTCTCTGGGAGGATAGAACGCTACTCCACTTCCGCCAATGGAATCGAGATCAGCCAGCCACCGTTCGGCGTCTCCCACGTGCGGCGAGAGGACAACGAAAAACCGGGTCGGAAGGCGCCGTGCCAGGGCAGCAAGGAAGACCGCATCGCTAGACCCAAAAAGACCTCCGAGATGTATTACATCGCCCCGGGCCGGAATCGCGTCAATAATGTTGCCGAACTCGGGTAAGAGCTCCAGATCGTCGAGTAATTGCGGTAGTGCCATCCGAGCAAGCTAAGGGGCTACAGTTTTTGCAGGTAGCCAAGTACGGGGCCAGAGCATAGACTGGAGATGTGTGACGAATGCAGCTAATCGCTGCTGGAGGTAAAAATGGTGCGCAAGGCATTCCTTTTAGTGACCGGACTTGCCGCGGCGTTGATCGCAGCGGCGCCCCAGACAAGTGCGCAGCAGGGCGCTCCAAGGGTTCGGGTCACCTCTCAACCGCACAGCAGCTTTGGAACGATTGAGCCTTCACTGTCGCTCAGCGAGCCATCATACGTTCTCGCTGTCGCAATAGATCGCGATGGGCAGGTCTCCGTCCTGAGTCCAGTCGGGCCAAACGACATGATTCGTTTTCAGGCAGCCAGATCGCTCCGCCTTCCCGAATTCTTTTCCGGCTTTTCAACGGCCAGCACGGGTTATTACGGCGGTTACCAGAGCTACCATTACGCATCATCCTATATACGGAGCATGACCGACGATTATTCGGCAGGCTCCATTTTAGTCATTGCTTCGAAAACGCCGTTCAATTTTGCCGCGATTTCGCAGGGTCCATTCTGGAATGAAGATGCAATCAAGAAGCTGGTGCGTTATCGGGATCCTTCCAGTGCCGTGTATGCGCTCGGTAGAGCTATCACAGCGAAGGGCCAGAGCTTTGGCCATGACTACCTGAGATTTGGCGCAAGCCGGTATCAACTGGCGAGCGTTGATCCCTGCTCTGGACTTGGCAGTACGCCTTGGGGATATGCGGGTTATTCGGATTTTTACGGATATAACGGATTCTCGGGTACCGGTTTTGTAATCACGCCGGCTACGACCACGACGGAGGGCCTGCAATTGATCAGCATCCGCACCGATGGTTGCGGTCGGATTCGCTACTTACTCGTCCCCACCGGAGTCATCCCGCCCACACAGCCGGCTCCAGTTCCCGTTCCGGTTGACTCAGCAACCGCGCCGAAGCCAGAGGCTAGATCCGCTGGCGCAGCGCCTCGTGTATACACTGGCGACGCAGCACGGGAGGTTTTTGAAATGCTGAAGAATCGCACCACTACCGAAACGTATGTTGGTCTTCCAATGCACCCGATCCTCAGGGACAAGGAAGATGGTCCGATCAGTCGCACCGTTACACGTGGCGCAGAGCCCGAGCGGGCTGAGACGTTCGAGCGCGTAAGATCGTTCAATGCGAATCCGTTTGACCGGGCGGCCCCGGTGCTTCGCCAGGAGGAACCGCGCCAGGCTGCACCTGCGTCGCAGCCGATCATGCGAAGCGAACCGGTAATGCAGAGCGCACCCGGCGTGCAACGGGAATCCAAGCCGGCTGAAGTAGTCTCGACAACAAAGGACAACTGATTTTTTCTGGCTAACTGCGGTGAGGTTTCCAGGGGGGACTGCAACGACATCGTGCAGTCCCCTTTTTTTTCGTTCCAACCAGGACAAACTGTTAAACGCCAGCCTCACCGGTCTCGCCGGTATCCAGTCCATTAAACCCCGAGCAATTCAACGAAGTCAGAGGGCCCAGATATCTGAACTGATTCCTATCCGCTACGGCACGCGCCGCAGAAACATCACCTGGCCGGTTTATATTTGATGTCCCTCCCCGAAATCATTCAGGCTTAACGATTTGAAGCTCGACCACATCCGGAATTTCTGCATCGTCGCACATATCGATCACGGCAAGTCCACACTCGCCGACAGACTGATCGAAGCCACCGGCATGCTCGAGAAGCGCGAAATGAAAGCACAGGTCCTGGACACCCTGGACCTGGAGCGGGAGCGCGGGATCACCATCAAGCTCAACGCTGTTCGCATGACCTACGCTGCCAGGGACGGCAGCGAATATGAGTTGAACCTCATCGATACGCCTGGACACGTGGACTTCACATACGAAGTCTCCCGGTCGCTCGCAGCCTGTGAAGGGGCGATCCTTGTCGTTGACGCGTCGCAGGGGATTCAGGCGCAGACGCTTTCGAATCTCTTTCTTGCGCTGGACGCAGGACTGGAGATCATCCCGATCCTTAACAAGATCGACCTCCCCGGCGCAGAGCCCGAGAAACGCAAGCAGGAAGTGCACGACCTTCTCGGCGCGAACTACGATGACATCCTCCTGGTCAGCGCGAAGGAAGGAATAGGGATTCCGGAGCTGCTGGAGAAAATCGTCGCACGCGTTCCCGCGCCCGAGGGCGATGTAGACGGTCCGCTGCGCGCGTTGATCTACGATTCCTACTACGACAGGTATCGCGGAGCAATTCCCTCCGTGCGCGTCGTGGATGGTTTCATTCGTCACGGAACGAAGATCACATTCGGCGCCAGCGATTCGATTTACGAAGTTGCCGAAGTTGGATACAACCAGATGCGCCAGGTAAAAACGGAACAACTCGGACCCGGCGAAGTTGGTTATGTCGTCGCGAACGTTCGGTCCGTAAAAGAGACCCGCGCGGGCGACACGATTTTCGACGCAACTAACAAGGCACCCTCACCACTTCCCGGATACAAGGAAGTCCGCTCTTTCGTGTTCGCGGGGATGTATCCGACCGACACCACGCAGTACGAAACCCTGCGCGATGCACTGGAAAAACTCCAGCTTAACGATGCGTCATTACAGTACGAGCCCGAAACTTCAACAGCTTTGGGCTTCGGGTTCCGCTGCGGATTCCTCGGACTGCTGCACATGGAAATCGTACAGGAGCGGCTCACGCGCGAATACGAGCTGGATCTCGTCACCACAGTTCCGAGCGTTGAGTATCGGGTGTACAAAACCGACGGAGGCATGGACCTGATCGAGAATCCCTCCCTGATGCCGCCGGCTGGAAGCGTTCACTACATCGAAGAGCCGTACGTTAAAGCCCGCATCATGGCCCCGTCCGAGTACATCGGACCGATCATGACGCTCGGCACCGAACGGCGCGGTGTTTACAGAAACATGACCTACCTCGACCAGGAACGCGTTGAGTTCGACTGGGAATTCCCGCTTGGCGAAATCATTCTCGATTTCTTTGACAGACTCAAGACCGTGAGCCGTGGCTACGCATCCCTCGACTACGAGATGCTTGAGTACCGCCGCAGCGAGCTGGTGAAGCTCGACATGGTAATCAATGGCGACCCCGTTGACGCTTTTTCAGTGATCATTCACACCGACAAGGCGTACGAGTGGGGCCGAAAGATCGCTGACAAGCTGAAGGAGCTCATTCCGCGCCAGCTCTACGAAGTCGCGATTCAGGCGGCCATCGGACAGAAGGTGATTGCGCGCACAACGGTCAAACCGCTACGGAAGGACGTTCTCGCCAAGTGCTACGGCGGTGATATCTCGCGCAAGCGAAAACTTCTCGAGAAACAGAAAGCAGGCAAGAAGCGCATGAAGCAGGTCGGTAGCGTGGAGATTCCGCAGGAAGCTTTCCTGGCGGTACTGCAGGTGGATTAGCTGTGACATCGCTCGTTGTTCAGACGAGCTTTCTCGGCGACGTTATTCTGACAACGCCACTCCTCGCCGAGCTCGCACTCAGAAGCCCGGTCGATGTTCTTACTACGCCCGTCGGACGCACCGTTCTCGCGAACAATCCGGCCGTGCGCAATGTCATCGTATTCGACAAGAAAAGCCGCGGACGAATCATCAAGACCTGGAATGTCGTGCGGTCACTGCGCGATACCGAAACGCCAGTGACCGCGTACATGGCACAGGGCTCGATGCGCAGCGCGGCGATTGCGGCATTCGCCGGGATTCCCGAGAGGGTCGGCTTCGATACCTCCGCTGGAAAACCTTTTTACACGCGCACAATCGCGTATCCGGCGGACAAGCACCACACGGAAAGGCTGCTACGACTTGCTGGCGTAACGGACCCCAGCCGGATGCAGATCCGCCCCAGGCTTTTCCCGGGTGAGGCTGAACGCGGAGCTGCGGATCGCATGCTCAAGGGAATCACCAAACCATTTGTTGTTTTTGCACCGGGGAGCGCGTGGGGAACAAAATGCTGGCCGTACTTTCCGGAGCTCGCGCGGCTGATAGCGTCAGACTATCCGATTGTTGTCATCGGAGGCGAGGCGGACGGGTCACATGCGGGTGCCATAGAGATTGCCGCGCCGGGGAAGACGATTGACGCAACTGGCGAACTCTCGGTTCTGGGATCCGCGGAGCTGATCGGACGTGCCGCAATGATTGTTTCCAATGATTCAGCGCCTTTGCACCTCGCATCGGCAATGAACACTCCTACGATTGCGGTGTTCGGCCCCACAGTTCCCGCCTTTGGATTCGGGCCGCTCGCGGATTCTGCCAAAGTTGCGGGCGTGGACAGCCTGGATTGCCGGCCATGTGACCGTCACGGACCGCAGCGCTGCCCGCTTGGACATTGGCGCTGCATGCGCGAGCTTTCGGCGGAGTACGTTTACGAACTCTTTCAAACCCTGATCGCTTCGCCGAGGATGGAATGACCACAAGAGAGCGCTACATAGTTGGAGTGGATCTCGGCGGAACGAACATCGCGGCCGGTGCGATGCCGACTGACGGAACGCGCGAAATTGGAATGAGGATGACGCCAACGCTCGCGGAGGAAGGTGCGGCGGGTGTGGTCGATCGCATTGCGCAGATGATCGAGGAAGTTATCGCACAGACAATCTCCGAGACCGGTGCGGAGCGGGACGATTTCCTCGGGGTGGGAATTGGTTCGCCGGGACCGCTGGACCGCGAGAAAGGGATAGTTATCGTCACTCCAAACCTTGGATGGCGGAACTTTCCGCTGCGCGATGAGATCAGCAAGCGTGTGAACCTGAAAGCGACTCTCGACAATGACGCCAACTGCGCGACTCTCGGAGAATGGTGGGCGGGAGCCGCGAAAGGCGGGCGCAACGTTGTGGGGCTTACCATAGGAACTGGAATCGGCGGCGGGCTCATTCTCGACGGAAAGCTGTATCACGGCGCATCTGATGCTGCCGGAGAAATCGGCCACACAACCATCGAGTCGAACGGGCGCCTCTGCAAGTGCGGAAACTACGGATGCCTTGAAGCTTACACGTCAGGTCCTGCCATTGCCGAGCGGGCCCGTGAAGCGATCCGGTCTGACGAAGCCTCGATTCTTCTTGGAATGGTAAATGGCGATGCGTCCAGGATTACCGCGCAGACCGTGTACGAGGCGTCGAGACATGGTGACGAGATTGCCCGCGGAGTGGTTCGTGATACTGCGCATTTTCTTGGCGTCGGTATTTCGAACCTGATCAACATTTTCAACCCAGACACGGTCGTGATTGCTGGCGGCGTCACTCAGGCAGGCGATGGATTGTTTGATCCGCTTCGCGCGGAAGTGAAGCGGCGCGCTTTCAAGCCGGCTGTAGATGCGTGCCGGATTGTGCCGGGCGCGCTTCCCCTCTCGGCCGGCGTCGTAGGCGCTGTTGCAACCTTCAAGGCGCAGACGTTCGGGGACGTTTAGTGGCGAAGAAGGTTGGCGTGATTGGAACGTTCGTCTGGGATGAGATTCACGGCCGCGATCCACTCGTAAAGCCGGTGCAGGAATGGGGAGGAATCACCTATGCACTCGGCGCGCTGGATGCGGCGGTGTCCGATGACTGGCAGATCGTTCCCATACTCAAAGTAGGATACGATTTGGCGCAGAGAGCGCGTGAATTCATGGCGTCTCTTCGAAAAGTCGCGCCCGGCACCGGACCCATCGAAGTTCCCCACCCGACCAACAAGGTCACGCTGCATTACGAGACAAGTGAGCGCCGATGCGAGTACCTGCGCGGCGGAATTCCCGGATGGGGATGGCGGGGGTTGCAGCCGTTGATGGGTGATCTCGACGCACTGTATGTCAACATGATCAGCGGCTTTGAGATTGACCTCGAGACTGCGCAGCTGGTTCGGCAGAATTTTCGCGGACCCATCTACTGCGACCTCCACTCTCTCCTGCTCGCCGTTCAACCGGACGGAGCGCGCACGCTGCAGCCGCTGCCGAACGCCGAGGCATGGCTGCGGTGCTTCGATATTGTTCAGGTCAATGAGGATGAAATGTCCATGCTGGCAGCCGATGGAATGGATCTCGCCGCCAAAGCTTTTGGCGCAGGGGTTCACTGCCTGATCGTGACGATGGGAAGTCGAGGGGCCGTCTATTTCGCTGCCCCTGGCTTCGAATCGCTGGTAGACCTGCACAGGGATACTCTGGCCGGAAAAACGGGCGCAATCAGGACCGCGCTGATTCCCGCCAGGCGTCCACGCGATATGTCAATGGGAGATCCAACCGGATGCGGCGATGTATGGGGCGCGACGTACTTCTCGCGCCTGCTTGCCGGAGATAACTTAGACGTCGCGATGGATGCAGCGATGATTGCTGCCGCAAAGAATGTTGATCATCGTGGAGCGACGGGATTGGGCGCCTATCTAAGGGGAGAATTAAGCTTCAGGTGACGAGGATAATCAACGTTCCGACCAACGTGAACGACCGCAGCTTCGAGGAAATTCTCGAACAGACCTCGCCACTTCCTCCCGACGAAAAAATCCTGATCGATTGCAGGCGGTCCTCGTTTGCGACGCCTTTCGGCCTTACTGCGTTGCTTTCTCTCGGCCAGACGCGTCTCGTAAAGCCGTCCTTCCTTGTTCCGGACGACGCCAACGTTGCTTCCTACTGGGCCCGGGCGGATTTCTTCACCTACGGCGAAGATTATTTCGAGTTCGACAAGCACGTCCCGAGGCCGCGAGCAAAATCGAATAGCGTAGTCCTCGAGTGCACGCCTATCACAAAATCGGACGATGTGCATGGCGTTGTGGATAAGATCAGCGAGCGCGCGCACGAGATTCTTGTGGAGTCTTTGCATTTTTCGCCGCAGATTACATCACGCTTCACGATGGCTCTTTCGGAAGTTTGCCAGAACATTCTCGAGCACGCCGGACGCGGAGGCTGGGTGGCCGTTCAGAAATACGATCCCAAGAGCAAACGCCGCAACGTGATCCTCGCGGTGTGTGATGTAGGAATCGGATTCCGCCAATCCCTCGAGGGATCGCACGGTCGACGGCTGAGTGACCGTTGGGATGATGCGGCCGCGCTCGAAGACACAGTGATGCGCGGCGTAAGCCGCTTCTCCGACAAGGGTCGGGGTCAGGGACTGAAAGGCGTGAAGACATTCATCGGGCAGAACGATGGGAAGTTCTCCGTCCGTAGCGGCACGGCGCGAATCGCCATCGTGCCCGCGTGGGATGAAGACGAGGCGCTGATCCGGGATTTGCCTTTTTTTCCCGGAGCGCAGCTCCAGCTCACCATCCCTGAGAGAATCGTTACACCGTGATTAACCACATCGACGTCAGCTCGGTCCTCAAGACCAGCGTTTCGGAGTTCTATACCAATCTGGTGACCCGTCCCACCGGCGTTGCCGTGCGCAGTCACATCGAGCATCAGCTCGACCAGCTCGGCGATCGCGCAATAACCGTTCTGGATTTTTCGCATGTAGGTCTCATGGACCTCTCCTGCGCTGACGAGATTGTGGCAAAGCTCCTGCAGCACTATGTCAGCGCGGAGCCAAGCAGCCGCGAAGTTTATTTCGTGTTCCGCGGCATCAGTGAATCGCACCGATACGCCATTGAGACAGTCCTGGAGCGACACGGGCTTGCTCTCGTTTCGCAGGTGTCGGATGGAGAAGCGATCCTGGTTGGAACAATTGACGGCACCGAGCGTCAAATATGGGATGCGATATGTAAACTCGGTGCCGCCAAGCCGGACGATCTTGCCAGCGAAACAGGAATGGGACGTGATGCGGCTGAAAGCATCCTGCATTCCCTTTGGAAACGCCGGTTGCTGATGCGCGACGAACGCGCGTATACGCCGACGTTTCTCCTTCCGCTTCACGAGTCGTGAAAGCTGGGTTCCAGCCACCGCTGCGCGTTGCGGGCTTCATCGCGACTCGCAGGGGAGATGCTGAACGCGGTCCAATGATCCGGCTCTGTGCAGAGGAAGCCCGCCTGCGCCTACTCCAAGACGGGGAGCTCGCCTGGATTCACGGCCCGAGAAGAAACGAGCTGGCAGTCGTGGTAATTGACGATGCGGTTCCGGCAGGCGGAGTCGTCGCGCGCGACATCGCGGGAATTACGGTGATCGACAGTGTTCGAGTCACAAAACCTGACCTCGATTCCAGACGCAATCGACAGGTAGGCTGAGTGAGCATGATCCGGCTTCTCAAAGTTTCCAAGGAATACACGCGCGGCCACATCGCACTCTCGCAGGTGACATTCCAGGTCAAGAAAGGCGAATTTGCCTTTCTCACCGGTCCGAGCGGCGCGGGAAAGTCCACGATCATGAAGCTGGTTTACATGGCGGAGCGGCCGAGCAGTGGCGATGTGTGGGTGGGCGGAATTAACTCGCGGAACGCCAAGGCTCGCGAAATTCCGAAGGTGCGCCGCAAGCTCGGTGTCGTCTTCCAGGATTTCCGCCTGCTCGAGGATCGCACCGCCGAGGCAAATGTTGCCTTCGCCCTTGAAGTAACCGGGACCCCCAAAGCGCTGATCGGACCCAAGGTATCGCGGGTCCTCGCACAGGTCGGCCTGGCGGCAAAAGCAACAAGCTTTCCCGCCGAGCTTTCAGGCGGAGAGCAGCAGCGCGTTGCAATCGCCCGGGCACTCGTCAACGATCCAACGGTTCTGCTTGCAGACGAACCCACGGGAAACCTTGATGACAGGGCAACGCGCGGAGTGTTCCAGCTTCTTCGCGACATCAACGCATCCGGAACGTCAGTCATCATGGCAACCCACGATCTCGACCTCGTCCGGCGGGCAGAGTTTCGCACCATCGAGCTGAACCACGGACGGGTCGTCTACGACTCGGCCGAAACTCCGCGCGAGCCAGACCCACAACAGCCGTGAGACTTGCACTTCGTGAGACCGTAACGGCGGCACGCCGTGCTCCTCTGCTCACAGCGCTGGCGGTAATCACCATCGGATTCTCGCTGTACGCATTCGGCCTCTTTGGGCTGGTTGCGCTGAATATCAGGCAGGCAATACGCGCGGTGGAAGAGCGCGTAGAGATTCGTGCTTTTCTCAAGGACTCCACTTCGATTTACGCGGTGGATTCAGCGATGGCTGCGATCGGGAAGTATCCGGAAGTCGCGCGAGTGGAATACGTGTCGCAGGAAAGCGCGCTTGACCGGGCGCGCTCGGAGATGGGTGAGTTCAGCGACGTGTTCGACCAGGCTGTACTCCCCGCTTCAATCGAAGTGCATATGCGGGCGGGCCTGCGTTCCACAGAAACTGTCAACGCGGTCTCAAAACGCATAGCAGCTTTCCCAATCGTGGACGACGTCCGCTACGGGGAAGAATGGGTTGGAAAGCTGTATCGCCTTAGAACGATCGCGAGCTTCGTAGGCGTTGCGCTGGGACTCGCATTTGCCGCTGTTGCAACCATAATCATCGGGGCAACCATTCGCATGACAGTGCTGGCGCGCGCAAAGGAGATTTCCATCATGCGGCTCGTAGGCGCCACAGACGCGTTTGTCCGGAAGCCTTTCCTGATTGACGGCCTTCTCAAGGGAATTCTCGGTGGCGTGCTCGCACTTATCATGACATGGGCTACGCATCGCGCGGTGAATGAATACTTCCTCCAGACTGTATTCTTCGACAAGCGCATGATGCTTGTTGGCCTTCTCGCCGGAGCGTTCATTGGTATTGCGGGGAGCATGGTTTCAGTCGGGCGCCAGCTCCGCAACATCTAGTCGTCGGGCCAGCAATTGAAATTCCTCCACGTCGCGCTCGCACTCTTCATCCTTTCTGCAGCGTCGACAGTTGCATCCGCGCAGACTGCGGAGGACAAACTCAAGACTCAGCAGGACGAGCTCGCCCGCATCCGGAAGGAACGCGAGGACCTGCAGAAAAGAATGCGCGGCCTTCAGACAACCGCGCATGACCTGTCGGAAGAAGTGAATCTTATCAACCGCCAGCATTCGGCAACTGAGCGTGCCGTTCGTTCACTGGACCAACAGCTCACGTCCATTCGCGAACAGGTGGGTGTGACGACGGGCAAGCTGATGGGAGCCGAAGCGGAGACAATCGAAAAAAAGGCCATCCTGCAGCAACGGCTGACGGACATCTACAAGCGTGGTCCACTTTACACGTCGGAAGTGTTGCTCTCTGCGCAATCGTTTGGAAATCTCGTTGCGCGCTACAAGTACCTGCACATTCTCGCGCTCCGCGACCGGGCTCTCATGGACCGTGTTCGCAGCCTGCGTGACACAATTCGCACCCAGAGACGGCAGCTTGTGCAGCTCCAGAATGGAGTGAGCCAGAATCGCCTGGAGAAAGCCCAGGAAGAAGGGCGCCTCAAGGAACTCGAAGGCCTTCGCGTTCAGAGTTTGAAGCGTGTGCAGGCAGACACAAAAAAAGCAAAGGCGCGACTCGATCAGCTCGCAAGGAGTGAAGCACGCCTCAACAGCGTGCTGGCATCCATCGAAGCTGCAAGGCGGAGAGCAGCGGGTCGCGGAGCTGTGTCGAGCGCGCCGAGTTCGATTCGCACGTCGGACCTCGGACGCCTGGACTGGCCAGTTGAAGGAACGATCCTGTACCGGTTTGGACGCGTGATCAATCCGAACAACACGACGACGCGCTGGAACGGAATGGGAATCCAGGCGACGTCAGGAACGCCCGTGAAATCAGTTTCCAACGGAACCGTCGCGCTCAACGATATCATGGGAACCTACGGCCGCACGATAATCGTGGATCACGGCGGCGGCGACTATTCCGTGTACAGCTCGCTTGCGCAGTCGCCGCTTGGCAGGGGTGCGCGAGTAACCAAGGGCCAGACTATCGGAACTGTGGGATCGAACGATCCGTCGCTTCCCCCGCATCTGCATTTTGAGATTCGGCGTGGCGGTGGGCCTGCAGTCGATCCATTCGAGTGGCTGCGTGGCCGCTAAGAAAGGCACAAAGCGAAATCCCGAACCATCGCCACCGCCAGATCAGTGGCCGGAATCAGATGTTCATGTTGAAAGGGATCCTGCCTGGTTGGCCGCGAGAGCACCGCTTGGTGCGCATACATCGATTGCAGGTGGAACCCACGAAGCTCCTTTTCGTGGCAAGGCGATCGCCGCGACTGCAATGCAGATCTTCACGAAAATGCCCAATCGCTGGGCCGAGCGTGTTTGCGAAGGTGAGGAGTGCAGCGCGTTCATCTCGCAGATGGGTGAGACCGCAATTCGCGAGACATGCGCGCACGACAGCTACCTCATCAACCTTGCCTCTCCCGATCCGGTTCTTCGAAGCAGATCGATTGCGTCGTTCGGGGATGAGTTACGCCGCTGCAACGCCCTGAGCCTTAATTACCTGGTGTCCCATCCCGGCAACTACATGGACGACCGCGAAGCCGGAGTCGCCCGCAATGCGGACGGAATCACTCAGGCGCTCGAGGCCGTTCCCGGTGACACG
>JBKJPM010000071.1:0-4326 GCA_046595175.1 Gemmatimonadaceae bacterium | reverse complement strand
GGTATTCCGAAGAACGGCGAAATCAATCTGTCTACCCAGTTCGCTATTACACCGGCGAATCTTTCGCTGAGCGAGCTGCTTGCAACCGCTCGCATTCAGAACCCGGTGGTGTTGGCGCTGCGATCACGCGAGCGCGTGGCCGACCTTAACGTTAAGCGCGAGCGCGGTGAGTATACTCCGACGCTCAGCCTGAACACGGGCCTGTCGGGATACACGTACGCGTACACGAATTCGAATTTCCCGGTCGAGCAGGCGAGATCTTCCGCCATTGCGAGCAAGGCAAGCTGCACGAGGACAGAGGAAGTACGTGCTGCGCTGGGTCTCTCCAACACCCTCGCGGCCTGCAACTCGATTGCGTTCACTGACGACATGGCTGCAAGCCTTCGCAAGCAGAATGGTGCCTTCCCATTCGATTTCACCAAGTCGCCCAAGTCAATCTCGGCGACGCTTTCCATTCCACTTTTCGACGGATTTGCGCGCGAACAGCGCGTACAGGAAGCACGGATCGCGAGCAATAATCTTAAGAACCAGGTCCTCGCAACCGAGATTCAGCTGACCAGCGGCATCACGTCGGCTTATCTCACTTTGACAACTGCCCAGCAGACGGTGGCGCTGCAGGAGCAGAACTCGGCGAAGGCCCGGCAGGAGCTCAAGCTCATGCAGGATCGGTATCGCGCCGGACAAGCCACATTCGTTGATCTGAGCGAATCACGCGCCGCTTATGAGCGCGCGGAAAGCGAGCGCATCAACGCGATCTATGACTATCACAAGGCCTTTGCGCTCCTCGAGAACGCAGTCGGCCGTCCACTTCGCTAAACGAGACAGAGAATACAATGTCGAACAGAACAAAATGGATCGGTGGCGTTGCAATCCTGGTGATTGCACTCATCGGCGGACTGACAGCGGCAAAGGGAAGAAAAAAGGCCACCGAAGTTCGCATCGAGAAGGTCGAGAAGCGTGATCTTGTCGCTTCCGTGACGGCAAGCGGACAGGTTCAACCGCACACCAAGGTCGACATCATTCCCGATATCGGCGGAAAGATCATGCGTCTCGCGGTGAAGGAGGGCGACCTGGTAACCAGAGGCCAGTTCCTGGTCGAGATCGACGCTTCGCAGTATCGGGCGGCGGTCGAGCGCTCCAGCGCATCTGTTGCAAGCGCGCGTTCGCAGCTCGCGCGTGCTCGGCCCGCACTTGGACAGGCACAGCGCAACTACGAGAGGCTGATTGCACTCAAGAAGGCAAATCCGACCCTTGTCTCTGATGAGCAGGTCGAGCAGCTGCGCACGCAGGTCGAAGTCGCGCAGGCCGATGTCGACGGATCGAACCACCAGATCTCGCAGGCTGCAGCCTCATTGAACGATGCGCGCAGTGCCCTTTCCAAGACGACACTCGTCGCTCCGATGAGCGGCAAGGTTACACGCCTCAATGCAGAAATTGGTTCCACGGCGGTTCCGGGAACCTTCAACAAGGAATCGGCAACGCTGCTCACGATCAGCGACATGGGCGTGCTCGAGACCAAGGTAAAGGTCGACGAAACCGATGTGTCCCGCATTTCGCTAGGCGATTCGGCAGTAATCCAGATCGATGCGTTTCCAGATACGACTTTCGTCGGACGCGTCAGCCAGATCTCGAATAGCTCTGTTCGCACCGGTGGCGTGTCGTCCACGGGCAACGCCGCGGACATGGCTATCGATTACGAGGTGACCATCCAGCTGCTGAACTCGCCGCCGACAACGCGGCCGGATTTCTCGGCGACGGCAAAGATCATCACCGATACACGGAAGAACGTGCTTTCCATTCCGATCATCGCGCTCACAGTTCGCGAAAAGGACAAGGAAAAGGCCCAGGCCGACAGCCCGCAGGTCACGCTCGCAAAGACCCAGGCAGCGAAGCAGGTCGGTGTGCGCGACCAGGAAGGCGTCTTCGTGGTTGCCAAGGACAACAAAGTCACCTTCAAGCCCGTAAAGGTTGGTATCGCAGGCGAGAAGTACTTCGAAGTCGTAAGCGGACTCAAGGACGGAGATCGTATCGTCGGGGGTACATACCAGGCGATTCGTGAGCTCAAGGACGGCGCTCTCGTTCGCGAGATGAAGATCGATCCCAAAAAGAAAGCGGAAAAGAAATAATGGCACACACAGCTGAAACTCCTCTGAGCACTACCGCTGAAAGGCGAATAGTGACAGAGGTTCCAGGGACGATTCCGGACAAGGACTGGGTAATCGTTACCCGAGGAATCAAGCGCGAGTACGACATGGGCGGTGAGATCGTGCGCGCCCTGCGCGGTGTCGATATCGCAATCCGCAGAAACGAATACGTGGCCATCATGGGACCTTCGGGATCGGGAAAGTCCACGCTCATGAATCTCGTCGGCTGCCTCGATACCCCGGACGCTGGAGAATACTGGCTGAACGGGACGCTTGTTTCGGAAATGGAAGATGACGAGCTCGCGCGAGTTCGGAATCGCGAGATTGGGTTTGTCTTCCAGACATTCAACCTGCTTCCCCGCGCTTCAGCGCTGCACAACGTCGAGCTCCCGCTCGTATACGCAGGAGTTTCTTCGGATGAGCGCAAGCAGCGCGCGCGCGAAGCGCTCGAACGCGTGCAGCTTGGCGACCGAATGAATCACCGACCCAACGAACTGTCGGGAGGTCAGCGGCAGCGCGTTGCAATTGCGCGCGCGCTCGTCAACCGCCCCTCGATTCTTCTCGCAGACGAACCGACAGGTAACCTCGACTCGACGACCTCGGAAGAAATCATGCGCGTATTCGAAGGCCTGGCCTCCCAGGGGCAGACTGTCATCATGGTCACGCACGAGCCGGATATCGCGGCTCACGCGCGGCGGGTGGTGGTGCTGCGCGACGGAATGATCGAAAGCGACGAACCCCGGGAAAAGTTCGTGGCCAAGATGGGACAGAGCGGACCCTTCGGCGGACCGAACTAGAAATGAAGTTCATCGAAGCCATTCGGCTCGCGCTGGCGCAGATTCGCGTCCAGAAGCTGAAGAGCTTCTTTACTCTGCTAGGAGTAACCATCGGCGTCATGTTCCTGATCGCGGTCGTCTCGATCGTGGAAGGAATGAGCGACTACATGGAGCACGACTTCGTCGGGAAAATCGTAGGACTCAATACGGTGACCCTGCGTCGCAACCCGGAAATCGGCGGCGACTTTAGTGAAGCGAAGTGGCGCGCGATGCAGCGCTGGCCTCGCATCATGTACAGCGACGTGCAGCCTGTTGTTAATGCCCTTCCCGCTGGAACTCTGTATTCCGTGGAAGGCTACGACAACGTTCAGCTGCAAACTCAGTGGGCGGCGCCACGATCAATGGACGCAAGTGCAGTTGAAGGCGACTACTTCAAGATTCGCAACATGAAGATCGAGTCCGGCCGGCTCATCACGCAGCAGGAATTCGAGATGGGATCGCCGGTGCTGGTAATTGGCCAGGAAGTAGCGAAGAGATTCTTCCCCAACCTCGATCCGCTTGGACGTGAGATCAAGGTGGCGGGACGGCCGTACTCGGTTGTAGGAGTCGCGGAGTCACAGGGAAACATTTTCGGAATCTCACTCGACCGCTTCGTTATCGCACCATACCGGTCGCCGCTTCGCCACGCAGTTAACAGGCCTGGTGTCATCGATGGGCTCCGCATCAAGGCAGAGGGCGATCAGGATCTCATAGATATACAGGAAACGATTCGTCAGGTCATGCGTGGCCGACACGGATTGCGTCCTTCTGAAGCTGACAATTTCGCGGTCGAGACTTCCGAATCGGCCCTGAGCTTCTGGACGCAGATCAAGTCCAAGCTGGAGATCGCGGCGGTAGTTCTGCCGGCGGGCGGACTGGTCGTGGGCGCGATTGTAATCATGAATATTATGCTCGTAGCTGTTGCTGGACGCACTCGTGAAATCGGAATTCGCAAGGCGCTCGGCGCAAAGCGCAGCGACATCCTCGCGCAGTTCCTGGTTGAAGCGGCAACACTCAGCACTGTCGGCGCAGTCGTCGGCATCATCGGCGGAATTCTCCTGTCTCAGCTGATAGCTGCCGTGTCACCGCTCCCCGCCACGGTTGCGCCCTGGTCGATTGCAGTCGGCGTATTCATTGGCGCCGGAGTCGGAATCATTTCCGGTATTTATCCGGCCAGCAGGGCCTCCCTGCTCGATCCGGTTGCAGCGTTGAGGCAGGAGTAATGAAATTTTCCGGATGGCTGTTTAATGTCACCGAAGGCGTGGGAATCGCGTTCGATGCAATCAAGTCCAACCGCGTTCGCGCTGCGCTGACAATTCTCGGCGTCGCTGTCGGAGTTTTTGTGGTCGTGACTCTTTCCGCTGCAG
>JBKJPM010000086.1:0-6044 GCA_046595175.1 Gemmatimonadaceae bacterium | reverse complement strand
CGCGCCCCGGGTGTTCAAGCGGCTTGGCCAGACCGGTATCAACGTAATGACTCGGCTCATGGGTCTCCTGGCAATGGTGATTGGAGTCCAGTTCGTGATTGACGGGGTAAGAACCGTGATTACCGACGTTCTCCGATAAGGCAAACTGCTAAGGGCGAACTGCGTCCTGGGTTTTCGGTTCTCCCGGTTGAGGGTTCCGGTTGATTTTTCAGCACTGAAATCTTGTCTTACGGTACAAACCTTTTGTACCTCCCGGTTATCTCACCCTGTAACTGAATACCGATCAGAAAACTCGAGTGCTCGCACTGATGAACGAAACGGCGTCCGTGGCAATGGACGACAGCACCGATGTGGCCCTGGCCGCGTCGGGGGACCGTAAGGCATTCGAGAGGTTGTACCGCCGCCACGTGAACCGGGTTTTTTCAGTGTGCACGCGAATGTGCGGAAGCAGGGTTACTGGAGAGGAGCTCACGCAGGATGTGTTCGTGAGAACTTGGGAAAAGCTGCCGCAGTTTCGTGGCGACAGCGCGTTTTCAACCTGGCTTCACCGCATCGCGATCAACGTCGTGCTGAACGCCAGGAAGAGTGACGGACGCCACACTTCACGGATCGACGAGGGCAGATCGGAAGTCGTGGATGAGGAAAGCGGGGGCGGCGATGTGTTTGGACAGCCGCGCCTGACCTTTGAGGCAGAAAGGATGGATCTCGAAGCGGCGATTGCGTCCCTGCCGGCGGGGGCAAGAAAGATTTTCGTTTTACACGATGTAGAAGGCTACAAGCACGAAGAGATAGCAGAGATGTTCGGAATTACGTCGGGTGGCAGCAAGGCGCAGCTTCACAGGGCTCGCCTTCTTTTGAGAGAGGCGTTGACGCGATGACAGGAAAAATGATGACATGTGCTTCGGTGGATGAACTTCTTCTCGACATTCTCGAGGGTGATGTTTCCGCAGAGACAAGTGCCGCGGTAGAAGAGCACGTGTCGGAATGCGCCCGGTGCGCTGCGCTGCTTCGCGATATCCGTGACGTGCGCGAGAGTGCGGCGGCGTTGCCCGACCTGGCACCATCCGCTGATCTCTGGAAGGGAATTTCGTCCCGGATAGAAGCTCCGGTTGTTGCGCTCGGAGGACGAAAGCAGACTCGGTTTGCTGCTCCTGCATGGATTGCAGCTGCCGCAGCGCTTCTGATAGCTGCTTCGTCCGGGATCACCTACTGGGCAACTGCACGATCCATCAAGCCTGCCGCGCCCTTGCGGTCTGTTGCTTCCGCTCCGGCTGCCGTAGTCGGGAAGACCGAAACTTCTTCTGTTGATGTGGCGCCTTCGGAAGCCAGCGAGCCGGTGAACAATGTGCGGGCGGCTGCACCGAGCGGCAGACATTCTTCGGAAAGTACCTCGGCGCGGTTGGTATCTAACAGAGCGGTCCGGTCCGCCTTTGCTGCGGACACTGTTTTGGCATCCGAGATCTCCAGGCTGCAACATGTCATCGCCGAGCGCAGGGGAGATCTCGATCCGCAGACGGTAACTATCGTGGAGACCAACCTGAAGTTGATCGATGCGGCGATCAGGAGCAGTCGCGCGGCGCTCGCGAAGGATCCTGCGAGCCGCTTCCTGAATCAGCAGGTGACACGCGCCCTGGACAAGAAGGTTGAACTGTTACGGACGGTAGCATTGATGCCGTCGTCGACATGAAGCACATAAAAATGGAAATGACCATGAACTGGAAGAATGCTGGACTCATCGCGCTCCTCGCGGGCGCAATACCCGCGGTTGCCTACGCGCAGGACGACGCAGTGCGGCGGCCTCAAATAGATACAGTTGTTCCGCTTGAGAGAGATGGAACGGTTGATCTTACGATCCTCTCTGGGCGGATTCGGGTTGTCGGGTGGGACCGGCACGACGTAAAAATTTCAGCAGGCATCGATCGCGGATATATCCGGATGGACGCAGGCGTATCGCGCGTGCGGCTCGGCGTGGAAGGAGATCGTGGCAGGCCGGGTGAAGCACGATTCGAGGTGTCAGTGCCGCGGGGTACACGGGTGCTGATGAACAGTGTGTCTGGAGATCTTTATTCGTCAGGGACTCGCAGCGAGCTGAATGTTGAATCCGTCAGCGGCGATATCGAGGTCTCCGAAGTGAGTCGACGGCTGTCGGTTGTATCTGTATCGGGCAGCCAGCGGATTGCAAACGTTGCCGGAGATGTTCGCGCGGCTGCGGTGAGTGGGCGAATCGAGATGAGCAATGTGGAGGGAGACATCGAGGCAGGGAGCGTGAGCGGCCGTCTTGTACTGCTGGATGTAAGATCGAAATTTGTAAAAGCGGGAAGCGTGAGCGGACGGGTTGTGTTCGCAGGCTCGATCGATCCTGCCGGCCGTTATGAGTTCGAGTCGCACTCGGGAAGTATTCGCCTTGCGGTTCCGGAAAACACTGGCGCCATGCTGCGTGTCGAGACTTTCAGCGGCCATGTTGAGAGTGATTTTCCAGTGACGCTGCAGCCCAATCGCGGCTCGCAGAACCGTTTCGAGTTTCAGATTGGAAATGGCCGCGCCAGGATTTCAGCGGAGTCGTTCAGCGGTTCGATCAACATCATCCGCGGCACAAGCCGCGATATTTCGGGAGATTAAATGCGCAAGTTGATATTCGCCCTGCTGGCTGCGGTTGCTGTCAGCGCCAGTGCAGGCGCGCAGCAGCGGCTGGGGCAGGACACAGATACATGGCGCTGGGATGGACGTGTGGATGCCGGAAAATGGGTCCGCATTTTCAACTTGAATGGCGGCATCGAGTTCACCGCGAGCCCGGACAACCAGGTTCACATCATCGCCGAGAAGAACACTCGCCGCGGAGACCGCCGGGATGTGTATTTCGAAGTGGTGCAGAGCAGCAACGGAAATCTCACGGTCTGCGCCATTTTCTATGAAGACCACAGCTGCGAGGAAGACTCATACAACTCCCGTAATAGCAGACATGAGGAGAATCACGTTTCAGTCGACATGCGGGTTCAGCTTCCCCGCAGCGCTCGCTGGTCTGCGAGCTCGGTGAACGGAGGCGTATCTGTACGTGACGGTGGAGAGGAAGTTGTCGCGAAGAGTGTGAACGGTGGCGTTTCGGTTTCGCAAGCGCGAGGGCCGGTCAGAGCGTCAACGGTAAACGGAAGCGTCAACGTGACCACCTCTGAAGGTCCTGTCAGCGCGTCAACAGTCAACGGAAGCGTGACCGCGAGAATGGAACGCCTGAGCGGAAACGAAGACATGAATTTCAGCACTGTCAACGGAACGGTTCGAGTGGAAGTTCCCAGGGACTTTGACGCAGATATTCGCTTCGACACGATGAACGGAAGTATCAGCAGCGATTTTCCGATAAAGTTGTCGGGAAGGTTCGGTCCGCGTCACGCCGAGGGCACGATTGGGCGTGGCGGGCGGAGCATACGAGCCCGAAGTGTTAACGGAAGCGTGACACTCAGAATGCTGTAGCAAGCGGAGACCGACATGAAAGTTCTTTTTATTCTCTCGGCGCTGTTGTTGGCAGTGTCCGATGGCAACGCGCAAAACCCGGCAACAGAGCAGGGCATTCAGGCTTTCAAGGCCCGAAAGTATGCGGAAGCGCGGGCAATTTTCCAACCGCTTGCCTCGCGTGATGCAGTCGCGGCCTACTACATGGGCCGCATGGCGGCAAATGACGACGATCTCGACAAGGCCGTGGATTATTTCGAGAAAGCCGTAGAGTTGGATGAAAGGAATGCGGAATACTACGACTGGCTGGGCCGCGGATACGGAAGCAAGGCGCTGAAAGCAAGCAAGTTCAAGCTTCCATTTCTCGCACGCAAAACCCGGATGGCGTGGGAGAAGGGACTCGCAATCGATCCCAACAATCTCGATATCATGGAAGATCTCGTGCAGTACTACCTCCAGGCGCCGGGATTTCTGGGCGGAAGCAAGGACAAAGCTCGAGAAATGATCAACGAAGTAAGGAAGCGGAATGCCTACAAGGGCGCCGTGTTAGCCGCCAATATTTGCAGCTCGCAGAAGGACAGTGCATGTGTAGAACGCGAGATTCGCGCAGTTATCGTGGCGTATCCGGACAGCACAAACTCGTACGCTTCGCTCGCAGGGTTTTATGCGAACGCAAAGCAGTTCGACAAGGCGTTCGAGGTGATAGACCAGCGCATGAAGAAAAAGCCCAACGAAGTTGCGATGCAGTATGCGCTGGGGCGCACGGCCGCACTCTCAGGGCAGCAACTGGATCGGGGTGAGCAGGCTCTCAAGAATTATCTCGCGGATCCGCCAGAGAATGGCCAGATCGCGGGAGCGCATCTGCGCCTCGGGATGATCTACGCGCAGAAGGGGAACAAGGACGCGGCGAGAAAAGAATACCTGACATCGCTGCACATGAACTCCGGCAGTGCCGAGGCCAAGAAGGAGCTGGCGGCGCTCGGCTCCTAGAGAAAAGCTGGAGGTTCCGAATAGATTTGGCAGATGATTACCGAACCGCTTTTCGAATGGCGTGATGTTGCGCTCGAGTTCGTGGGTTTTGCAAGTTCGTTCCTCGCGACAGGCGCAGTCGGCTTCCGATTTGCCGTAGAGCGGGGACGAGGAGCAGCAATCCATTCGAATGCATCGGACGAAGCGAGAGTTTACTCGAACGCGCTTCGCAAAGCAGCTCTGCTCGGATTGATTGGCTCTATTGTGAGCGCGATTGTTTTGTCCACAGAGCTGCCGGAAAGCGCGGCCCGCGCGCACACCGATGTCGCTGGGCTGCTCCGCACCAATATGATGGCCGCATCTCAGGTGCTTTTGATTCTGCTTGGAATTACCGGATTGGCGATTGCCTGGCGAGGAGTCAGGGCCGGTTGGGTGATGGCGCTCATCGGTTTTATTGGAAGTCCCATTCGCGGCGTCTTCAATGGGAACCTCCTGCGTCTGGTAAATCCTGCGCACCAGCTGTTCGGAGGGCTCTGGATTGGGACGCTTTTCGTTTTGCTCGTAGCTGGGATCGGCACTCTGGTGCGGAGCGACTCGGCGCGCTCGAACCGTGGGGCATTGGCAGCCGACATGGTGAATTCGTTTTCGCCATTTGCCCTTTTTTCGAGCGCTGGTGTTGGCGTGTTTGGGGTGATCACGGCCTGGCGACATCTCCACGGTCTCGCGAATCTGTGGACGACACCTTATGGATATGCGCTTATTACCAAGTTGTGCGTCGTCGCGGTAGTGGTTGCTCTCGGCGCCTGGAACTGGAAGCGTCAGCGTCCGAAGCTTGGCAGCGATGATGGGATGTTCAGCATCCGCAAGTCTGCGCGCGCCGAGCTTGTCGCGGCGACAGTAGTTCTAGTGGTGACCGGAATTCTTGTGAGCGTCCCTTCGCCAAAAGCGCCTGGTGGGAGCGATCCGGGAGGACGTCCTCCCGGTGCAAGTGCTCCTGCGCAACCGCCTGCCGCCCCATAATCAGCCGAAAATTCAGGTAAAAAAGGTCGGCGCGGAGGGGGTCCACTGATTAACTTCATTAATACTCTCCAAAGGTGTTGCTTTGAAGGAATTTCAGTTCGAAGATCAGGGCCACAAGTTCAGATGCGAACGCGGATCGTCACCTGGAACCCCAGGAATTGACTGGTGGTGGATTTCCCTCGACGGTGACGCCCAGAGATACGCCGCTTTCCGGAGCGAAACGGGCGACACGATTGCCTCATTGAAGCCGCGAGTCGTTGCTTTTTATGCGGAAGTTCTCGCCATTCGTGCGCGTCCCCGCATTCTTCGGCCTTCATGGTCGCAGAGAAAGCCAGCCGAAGCAGGCGCTGCCACAGGCGCACCTGCGGCCGCAAAACCCGCCGAACCAGCTCCCTGAGCATCGGGATCTGATTCACGGATTTTAGCTTAGCAGTTCAGACAAACTTTCTGATTCGCTAAATTTGTCGGTTCGCATGATCCGGTAGCTCAGCTGGTAGAGCAACGGACTTTTAATCCGTAGGTCGTGGGTTCGAGACCCACCCGGGTCATTCGCTTTGTGCCGCCCAAGTGGGCTGCATTCCTCTGTAATGCAGCTAAGGCCTCCGGTGCGC